>NZ_JBCOMI010000010.1:0-145679 GCF_040924245.1 Ruminococcus sp. J1101004sp1_RTP21198st1_B9_RTP21198_201120
CCTGCAATCTGCACGCCCCACTTTGCGGTATATTTCACCCGAATTCGGTTGTCGTAGCCCGCTACGACGCCCTCATCAGGGCAAAATCTCCCACAAATTGTGACGCACATCTTGCAGAAAGCCTTTTTCAAACACGCTCTAGTTTCTTTTCCCACTCATTTTTTAATTAATGTTTTTGTTCCTGTTCACAGAAAACCCGAAAATTGCGGCGCAAAATCATGCGAATGCATGATTTCTGTGCATCACGAAGCGTGCTGCCGGTCAGGTCATAAACAGCAACATGTTTTTAGCTTCAGAAATTGTAATACGGTTCCTCATCCCGTGCCCGATACTCATGCTTCTCATAATAGCCAATCAAAGCTCCATCCTCATCACGCAGGGCTACCATATATACGTCCTTCGCCTGTTTCTCATTATAAAAAGTATGGATCCGGTTGTGCTCCTTATCTTCTTCAAACCAGGCAACCACTTTTTCAATTATTTCCTTTGACTTCGGATTATGACAATTCATAAGACTTTTTCCAAGCAATGCCTCACCACCCCATTTATGATAACTCTCCACAGCTTTCGGATTCATGTAGATAATTTCATGCTTCAGGTTGCAGATGACAACGGATGCAACATCCTGATCGATAATACTTTTAAAATATGGTGTCAGATTCATTTTAAATTTTCCCTCCTGCTATGAAGCCTTTTTCAAACACGCTCCAGATAATGGATCTGGTTTCTGTTTACTTCAATAATCCCTTCTTTTCGCATTTTGCCAAGCTCATTGGAAAGCGCACTTCTGTCTACTCCAAGATAATCAGCCAGTTCCTGCCGGTTAAAGGGGATCATAAACTGGCTGCTGCCCTGCTGCACCATCTCCTGGGAAAAATAGGAAAGCAGCCTCCCCCGGATGGATTTCGGTGCCGTATGAAGGCTTCTTCTGGAAAGTTCCAGGTTCTTCTTCGCCATGACCATCAGCATGTTACGGATCAGTTTCTCATGGCAGGGACAGGTATCCGGACAGGTGTGAAAAATCTTTCCCACCTCCAGAAAAAGGATCTGGCAATCCTCTGCAGCCGTCACCCCTATGAGCAGCTTTTCCCCTGGAATGCAGGCATATGTCTCTCCGAAAACCTGGCCTGGCACGATCCGGTTCAGAATACTCTTGTTTCCCGTCATGTCAATGTTCTCAATATGAACACTGCCGTTAAGCACAAGTCCCATCGCCTTCACCTGGTCTCCCACCTGCCAGATCGTGCTGCCCTTGGCATAGCTTTGCGGAGTGGCTTTCAGACAGGAAAGCATATGCTTTGTTTCTTCTGGACTTGTTCCCTGAAAGAGAAAAGTCCTGGAAAGAAATTCATAATTCATTTTTCTCCTTTTGTTGTTATAACAACATACTTGTTTGTTGGATTATATTATAGTATGCGTACAAAGTCAAGGGCGGAGACAGAAATTAATTATCCATCTCTGACTTTCTCATGCGAAACGAAAAGAATTTCCTGTTACTTTTCCTTTTGCAATTACAAAACATTCAGAACCCAGTCAACTTATTTTTACGAAATACTTATACCTTATAGAACAATATGATCAAATTCAGGAGGAAACTATTTATGGAACAGAACATGTTTTGCTTTCAGTGTGAACAAACTGCCGGATGTACCGGCTGTACAGGTGCCAAAGGAGTCTGTGGAAAGACCGCGGATACAGCCAGACTTCAAGATGAACTTACCGGAGCTCTCATCGGACTCGCCCATGCAGCAGATGAGAATACACCACTTGCAGAAACCACATGGAAACTGATGGTGGAAGGTCTATTTGCTACCCTTACAAACGTAAGCTTCGATGACAAAGCCATCGCAGAAATTACAGACCGCATCCACCAGGAAAAAGCCCGGCTTCGCCCAGACTGTGGCGGCTGCGCTTCCCCTTGCGGACATAACGACGACTACGATATGAAGCTTCTCTGGAACGCCCAGGAAGACATCCGCTCCCTGAAATCTCTGATTCTCTTTGGAATCCGCGGAATGGCGGCTTATGCCTACCATGCAATGACACTTGGATATACTGACACAGAAGTAAACGAATTTTTCGCAAAAGCACTTTTTGCACTGGGCGAGGACTGGGATATGGACCTGCTTCTTCCTATTGTAATGGAAACAGGTAAATACAATCTTTCCTGCATGGAGCTTCTTGACCGCGCTAACACTGCCACTTACGGCACACCAGCTCCTGTTACAGTACCTCTTACTGTGGAAAAAGGCCCATTCATCGTCATTACCGGTCACGACCTCCATGACCTGAAACTTCTTCTGGAACAAACAGAAGGAAAAGGCATTAATATTTACACCCACGGTGAAATGCTTCCCTGTCATGCTTATCCGGAACTGAAAAAGTACAGTCACCTGAAAGGAAACTTCGGTACTGCATGGCAGAACCAGCAAAAAGAATTTGCAGAGCTCCCAGCTCCTGTTCTTTTTACCACAAACTGCCTGATGCCGCCGAAACCAAGCTACATGGACCGGGTATTTACTACAGGAACTGTCACTTTCCCTGGAACTGTTCACATTAATGAAGAAAAAGATTTCACACCAGTTATCCAGCGTGCCCTGGAGCTTGGCGGATATCAGGAAGACCAGCATTTTACCGGAATCAACGGCGGAACTTCCGTTACAACCGGCTTCTCCCATGGAACCATTCTTGGCGTTGCAGATCAGGTAATTGATGCTGTAAAAGCAGGTGCTATCCGTCACTTTTTCCTGGTAGCAGGCTGCGACGGCGCAAGAAGCGGACGCAATTACTATACCGATTTTGTAAAGCAGTCTCCTTCTGATTCCGTAATTCTTACACTTGCATGTGGAAAATACAGATTTAACGATCTGGACCTTGGAACCATCGGTGGGCTTCCAAGACTGATGGATATGGGACAGTGCAACGATGCTTACGGCGCGATCAAGGTTGCGGGCGCTCTTGCAGAAGCATTTGGATGTGGGGTAAATGAGCTTCCTCTTTCCATGGTGCTCTCCTGGTATGAGCAGAAAGCAGTTTCCATTCTGCTTACCTTGCTTCACCTTGGAATCAAAAACATCCGTCTTGGCCCGACCCTTCCGGCATTTTTATCACAGAATGTGCTGAATTATCTGGTAGAAAACTTTGGGATCGCTGCGATTACTACGCCAGAGGAAGACTTGAAAACGTTGTTGGGATAAGGAGGATACTCTCATGATCAGAAAAATCATTCATATAGATGAAGAAAAATGTAACGGCTGCGGGCTCTGTGCCCGCGCTTGCCACGAAAGTGCAATTGGAATTATAGATGGTAAAGCAAAACTGCTTCGTGAAGATTACTGCGACGGTCTGGGCGACTGCCTCCCTGCCTGTCCAACAAATGCCATTTCTTTTGTAGAAAAGGAGGCAGCTGCTTACGACGAAGCCGCAGTTCTGGAAAATAAGAAAAAGCTGGAAGCACACTCCCAGCTTCAACAGTGGCCGGTACAGATTAAGTTAGTTCCTATCAATGCTCCATATTTTGACGATGCTGACCTTCTTATTGCTGCAGACTGCACAGCCTATGCTTACGCTAACTTCCATCAGGATTTTATCAAAGGTAAGATTACTCTTATCGGCTGTCCGAAACTGGACTCTGTAGATTACAGCGAAAAGCTCACCGAAATCATCCGTCAGAACAATATCAAGAGTGTTACCATCGTGCGTATGGAAGTTCCATGCTGCGGCGGAATCCAGAATGCAGCCATAAATGCCATGAAAGCCAGCGGAAAATTTCTTCCATGGCAGGTGTACACCATCTCCACAGATGGAAGGATTCTTGCCTGATTTTGCCCCACAAAAATCCGGACTGCTCCACACAGCCCGGATTTTTTATCCCTGTAATCCCTTTGATTGATGAATCATATCTTCCACTACAATATCAAAGATTTCTCCAATGGAATTACAAAATTGAATGTACTCCCATTTCTTTATTCTTCTTTTCTCTTATAACTCCAAAATCATCTTTAACACATTCAGTACGCTGTCCGGACCTGGTTTCTCCAGTACGTATCTGGCGGCCTGCTTGGCTTCCTCGCGGGCAGTAGTAACTGCATAGCTCTTTCCAGCTTCCAGCAGCATGCTCACATCATTGCAGTTATCTCCGAAAGCAACAACCTCTTCTCTCTTCGTAATTCCAAGACGGTTACAAAGTTTCTGAAGAGCATTTCCTTTTCCGGAATGCACATCCACGAAATCCACCCAGTAATCACCGGAAGCCATGATCTGAATCTTATCTCCAAAACGCCGCTTCGCTTCCTCTGCTCCCAGAGCTGCATCCACTTCTTCGTTGTACATGGCAACTTTTGTCATAGTCTCCGGGACATTCAATACATCGTCCACTTCATTTACATGAAGTTTATACCCTTCCCGAAGTTTCTTCACGAAAGCCTGGTCTGCCCGCTCCACATATGCCTGGGCACTACCTGCTGTCATGAAAGAAGCTCCCTCCTGGGCTCTCACATACTCCACAACCTCTTTGAGTATATCGGCAGGAATTGCCATTTTTTCAATAATCTCTCCCTGATAGGAAATGATTCCACCGTTTCCTGCAATAAAATAAATATCATCTTTCACAGGTGCAAACACTCTTTCTATACTGTCATATTCTCTGCCGCTGACAGCTGCAAATACAATTCCCTTAGCCTTCAGCTTTCGGATAATGTCATAAATCTCCGGGTTAATATCCATGGTGCCTTCTTTCAGAAGTGTACCATCCAGATCTGATGCAATCAGTTTTATCATAGCATTACCTCACGTATTCTAATAAAAATCCACCTACTGCCTCACAGAGGATTTCAACATATTTTCTATTCCATAAAAAAGTCCACAGAACTCCCAACCTTTATCTGTCAGAAATCCTGTGGACTATTATACTATGAAAGGAACACTTTATCCAGAGTATGTTAAAAAATCATTCCTGCAAACTGCATAATATGGTTTGTTCTCACGCTTTCAACAGTCCACACAGACCTTCCGGAAAGTTATCAAAAAACGGAACTAAACTTCTCTTCTCAAATGTTCTATTTCTGCTCCTTCTGTACTTCTATAATATTAGCACAATCTTCATAGCCAGACGGAATCCTGTCTGTAATTATCGTAGATCTGTAAAAATCTGCAAAGGTCACAGAACTGATATTGTCAAACTTGGAACTATCGCAGAGCACATAGCACTCCCTGCACTGCTCCATGGCAGCTGCTTTAACTGCCGCTTCATTGGCATCCGGGGTAGTACAGCCACTCTTTCTGGTAAGTCCATTGGTTCCAAAAAAGCCTTTGGTAAAATGATAACCACGAATCGTATTCATAGCCTGATTACCAATTACTGCTTCTGTAGTGCTCTTCAGCTCTCCACCTACAAGAAGAACCTTAAAGCCTCTTCCTGCCAGTGTCTGGGCATGTACCACTGCATTGGTAACAAATACTGCCCTTGTAACCTTAAGAAACTTCAAGATATCCCCAGTAGTAGTACCTGCATCAATATAGACAAAATCCTCATCCTGGATAAGACCTGCTGCATATTTTGCGATCCGGTCCTTCTCCTCCAGCTTCAGTCCCATTTTCTGGGCAACTGAATATTCATATGCAGTTACCCGCTCCTTCAGTTCCACGGCACCACCGAAAACTTTCTCCAGCTTGCCTTCCTTATCCAGTGCGGTAATATCTCTTCGCACTGTTGACTCTGATGTATCTAAAAGATCCTTCACTTCTGTGACAGTAATACTTCCTTTCTCTCTCAGAAGCTCCAAAATGATCTCATGTCGCTGCTGTGTTAACATTCTTTTCCCGCCTTATAATCTGTAACATTGGTTTCCAGAATGATCTTGCGCAGTGGCAGAATACTTCCCGGTGAAACAGAAAGTTCGTCCACTCCCATTGCCAGAAACTCTTTTGTAAGTGACTGGTCAGCACCAAGTTCTCCACAGATTCCAGCCCAGATACCAGCCTTATGAGCATTCTCCACAACCAGGGAGATCATGCGCAGCACTGCCGGGTGATGAGGATCAAAAAACAGGTCGAGCTGAGGATTCTGACGATCAATTGCCATAGTATACTGGCTGAGATCGTTGGTTCCGATGCTGAAGAAATCGACCTCTTTCGCAAGATCATCACTGATGATTGCTGCTGCCGGAGTCTCAATCATAATTCCCTGTTCCGGATTGCCAAACTCTACGCCCTGAGCGGTAAGCTCCGCTTTCACTTCCTCTACGATTCCCTTGATCTTACGCACTTCCTGTACGCTGGTGATCATAGGATACATAATTGCGATCTTGCCAAATGCACTGGCACGGAATAAAGCACGAAGCTGTGTCTTGAAAATCTCCGGTCTTGTCAGACAGATACGGATTGCCCTGCATCCCAGTGCCGGATTCTCTTCATGCTCCATGTGGAAATAATCGCATTGCTTGTCTGCACCAATATCCAGAGTACGGATAATCACTCTCTTACCTGCCATGGTCTGTGCAACCTGTCTGTAAATCTGGAACTGTTCTTCCTCTGTTGGGAAATCTTCTTTCTCCAGATAAATAAACTCACTTCTGAAAAGACCGATTCCACCAGCATCATTCTGAATGACTGTTGCCAGATCCTTGATGTTGCCAATATTAGCGTACAGCATTACTTTCTGTCCGTCAAGAGTAACGTTCTCTTTTCCTTTAAGGGTCAAAAGAAGCTGCTTTCTGGAAAGATCTTCTTCCTGGCGCTTCTTCATCTCTGCCAGAGTCGCCTCATCCGGATCTACATAAAATGTACCGTTTGCCCCGTCTACAATTCCAAGTCTGCCATCCATCTCACTCTCAAGAGACACGGAAGTATTTACAAGTGCAGGAATCGCCATGGTCCTTGCAAGAATCGCTGTATGGGAATTCAAGGAGCCTTTCACTGTAACAAAAGAGAGAACTTTATCCTTATCCAGCTGTACAGTCTCTGATGGCGCCAGATCCTCTGCCACGATGATCTTCGGCTCGTCTGCATCTACAGCCCCTGTCTCTTCTCCATTTAAAACGGTGAGAAGCCGCTCAGAAATATCACGAACATCTGCCGCACGCTCTCTCATATAATCGTCATCCATTGCAGAAAACATCTGCGCGTAATTGTCACCTGTAGTTGCCACTGCATACTCTGCATTTACGCCCTGGCTGCGAATGATATTCTCTACAGATTCATTATATCCATCGTCCTCCATCATCATCTGATGAACTTCGAAGATTGCTGCATTGGCTTCCCCGACTTCTCTCAAGGCCTTATCGTAAAGTCCCTGAAGCTGTTTAATCCCTTCTGCCTTAGCTTTCTCATAGCGCGCCATCTCCTGTTCTGGATCATCAATCTTCACACGCTTAACCTGCTGCTCTTTTTTCTGATATACGCTGATCTTACCGATGGCAATACCACCGAAAACACTTTTTCCATTATATATCTGCATTTTTTCTCTCCCACTTATTTGATCTGCTGACAGGAGACCAAACGCTCCTTACAGCATTTCCCGTTCTCGTGATACTTACCAAAGACTCACGCAAATATCACTTTGACAGGCTGTTTACAAACAAACAGGGACATACTCGCAGGTATGTCCCCTTCCTGTCTTACAGAGTTTCCTGCATGAATTTGCTCACTGCCTCATATGCAGCGTCTTCATCTGCGCCTTCAAATGTAAGAGTAACCTCATCGCCTTTCTTTACTGCAAGTCCCATAATTCCGAAGATTGCCTTACAGTTCATAGCCTTGCCGCCCTTTGCGATCTTGATATCAGAAGAAAAAGCCTTTACTGCTTTTACAAGTTCTCCTGCTGGACGTGCGTGGATTCCTTCCGGGTCTGTTACAACATACTTAAATTCTCTCATGATTCATTCCTCCATTTTTCTTTTTATCTTTGGTCTCTATTGATTTTCTTATTATTTAATTTCTTTATATCGGATTTCACATTCTGTGTCAATCACTATTCACGATTATGTTACTGTTCATGACCTTCACAATAACACGATTATACCTGCATATCTTTTCCAGACATGGGTTACCATTCATTCCGCAGCCAATATTAGAGCCTGTTTGAACATCCATTGTCAGGCATTTTTCTTTTTCAGAACTCCCAGGAGCACTGCGGAAACAACAGTTCCCACTACCAGTGCACTCACATACTGCACTGCATTTCCCATAACCGGAACTACGAAGATTCCACCGTGAGGTGCCATCAGGGTACAGCCAAATGCCATGGACATTGCACCTGCAAGACCAGATCCCACAATACATGCCGGAAGCACATGAAGCGGGTCGGCTGCTGCAAAAGGAATGGCTCCCTCTGTGATAAAGGCAAGTCCCATAATAAAGTTGGTAGGACCAGACTCCCTTTCTTCTTTCGTAAATCTGTCTTTAAAAAGAAGTGTAGCAAGTGCGATGGCGCATGGCGGAACCATACCACCAACCATAACGGCTGCCATAATATCATAGTTACCAGCTGCAATCGCTGCAGTACCAAATACATATGCTGCCTTGTTAAACGGGCCACCCATATCGATTGCCATCATTCCGCCAAGGATCAGTCCAAGAATGATCTTACTGGAGCTTCCCATGGAGGTAAGTCCGTTATTCAGTGCTGTATTGATACCCCCCATGATGGGCTCTACAACAAACAGCATCAGAAGTCCCATGATCAGAATACCAACAACCGGATAAATCAGAACCGGCGCAATCTTCTCAAGGGCTTCCGGAAGCTTCTCACATACCTTACGAAGTCCCAGAATAATATATCCTGCTGCAAAACCAGCTACCAGAGCACCAAGAAAACCTGAAGTTCCGCTGTGTGCCATCATTCCACCCACAAAGCCAAGTGCAAGTGCCGGTCTGTCACCGATTGCCATGGCAATAAATCCCGCCAGAACCGGAAGCATAAAACCAAATGCCACATCACCGATTTGTTTGAACATAGCTGCCGCCGGAGTAATAGACCCAAAATTAGAGCGCTCGGCTACATCCAGGGCATTCATATCTACCATAAGACCATCGATCAAAAAGGCAATGGCGATCAGAATACCACCGCCAACTACAAACGGAAGCATATGGGAAACACCATTCATCAGCTGGGTGTAAATCTTGTGTCCCACACTGCCGCCGGCCTTATTCTGACTCTGTGATGAGGCTGATGCATTTCCGCTGTGATAAACCGGTACGTTTCCAGACATGGCAAGCTCTACAAGCTCATCAGCCTTATTGATTCCATCAGAAACCTGACGCTGAATCACTTTCTTTCCATCGAAACGATCCATGGGAACCTGGGCATCGGCCGCAACGATAATGCAGTCTGCATCCTGAATCTCCTGCTCTGTAAGCACATTCTTGGCTCCGCCAGAGCCTCTTGTCTCAATTTTCACAAAACAGTTCTTCGCCTTGGCAGCCTTCTCAATTCCTTCTGCTGCCATGTAGGTGTGGGCAATTCCTGTAGGACAGGAAGTAACAGCCAGAATCTTAAACTGATCCGCTTCAGCCTCTCCCATATCGGCCAGACGCTCATCTACGCTCTTCTTCTCCTCATCTGCCTGATCAATGATCGCAAGAAATTCCTCTGGTGTCTTCGCTGCACGAAGACTCTTGGTAAATTTCTCATCCATCAGCATCATGGAAAGCTTGCTGAGCACATCCAGATGAACATTATCCTCTGTATTTGGCGCAGCAATAAGAAACAGCAAGGTAACCGGCTCTCCGTCAAGAGAGTCAAAGTCAACCCCTCCCGGGATCACCATAGCGGCAAGTCCTGGTTTCTCTACTGCATCACATTTACCATGAGGAATGGCGATTCCCTCCCCGATTCCTGTAGTACTTTCTTCCTCTCTGGCATAGACCTGCTTACGGTACGCTTCCTCATCATTAATCTTGCCACTTCTGGTCATAAGGGAAACCGCTGCATCCAGAGTCTGAGACTTATCTGCTGGGGCAGCATTTAACGAAATACTTCTTACGTCCAGTAAATCTGTGATCCTCATTTCTTCCTTTCCTCCTGATCCTTTCCTGTGATCTGCTGATATACAGCTTCAATCTCTTCTCTGGTAGCAAGATTCTCAGAAAACGCACTGGCACTTCCAGCTGCGATTCCCATGTGGAACGCATATTCATAATCCTGCTTCTCCATATATCCTGCCATAAATCCGGCAACCATGGAGTCTCCGGCTCCAACACCATTGATCAGCTTGCCTTTCGGTGCAGGCTCCTCATAAACGTCTCCATTCTCAGCAATAAGGACCGCGCCCTCTCCTGCCATGGAAATCAGTACATTCACAGCTCCCATCTCCTGGAGTTTCTTACCATATGGGATCACGGACTGGCGGTCTTTCAGTTCTACGCCGAAGATCTCACCAAGTTCATGGTTATTTGGCTTAATAAGAAATGGATGATAGGGGAGAACCTTCATCAGAAGATCTCTCGTCGCGTCCACTGCGATTCTTACGCCTCTGCCGTCCAGCATAGCCATGATCTTCTGGTAGGCATCATCCGGCATGGATGATGGAATGCTTCCGGAAAGGAAAAGTACATCGCCTTGTCCAAGCTCTCCTAACTGCTTCATCAGCAGATCCACCTTATCAGTTCCGATCTTCGGTCCCTGTCCATTGATTTCTGTACCGTCTATACTCTTCAGCTTCAGATTGATTCTGGAAAAGCCTTCCCCTACCTGGATGAAACCATTCCTCACACCCATCTCCTCAAGACGTCTGATAATCTCATCTCCGGTAAATCCGGCTGTAAATCCAAGGGCTGTACTCTCAATTCCCAGATTCATAAGAACTGTAGAAACATTAATTCCCTTGCCTCCCGGCAAAAGCATCTCCGAACTGGTTCGATTGGTAAGACCAAGCTGGAAGTTCTCTACCGACACGATGTAATCCAGTGACGGATTAAAAGTCACAGTGTAAATCATTTCTGCCTCCTGCTTATTTTTGCTTGTTTTTGATTTGTTGTGCTTATTATACTTTCATATACAGTCAAAGTCAATCAATCTTTTTCACAAGATTTTCACTTATGATTTATTACAATTGCACAAATATGAATTATTTTGACTGTTTTTGATTTTTTATATGCAACGATGTGCCAGAGCATGTTCAAAAAAGCTTTCTGCAAGATGTACGTCACAATTTGTGGGAGATTTTGTCCGGATGAGGGCGTCGTAGCAGGCTACGGCAACCGAATTCGGGCGAAACATACCGCAAAGTGGGGCGTACAGATTGCGGGAATGATTTTTCAGACGCGCTCCAGTACAGTGAAAATTAAGTATCTGCCACATTGGCGCAGTATATGACAGATCAGACAGGTCAATATAGCGGTTATTTACTATTGGCTGTACGAATAGTAATATCCATAAATCACAAAAAAATGCAGATATCAGGCTGTGCCCCAACCTGAACCCTGCATTTTTCTGTATTTTATAATGATGGTCAAAATCAGTCATCAAATTCTGTTATTTTAATCAGTTCGAAGCGCTGTCACCGGATCACTTTTAGCAGCTTTTCTTGATGGGATCAGTCCGCCAAGAAGAGTCAGAACCACGCTCAGTCCGATCAGAACTACTGCTGCTACAGGAGTAAGAGCCGCCTTCACATTCACTCCGTCAGCCAGTGACCGGATAATGCTGTTCGCAGGAATGAGAAGAAGCAATGTAATTCCAATCCCCATAGCACCTGCGCAAAATCCGATAATAAACGTCTCCGCATTGAACACCTGTGACACGTTGTGCCTGGAAGCACCAATCGCTCTTAGAATACCAATTTCTTTTTTCCTCTCCAGAACACTGATATACGTGATAACACCGATCATAATGGAAGAAACCACAAGGGAAATCGCTACAAAAGCCACCAGAACATAACTGATAATATTTACAATATTCGTAACTGACGACATCAGCGTTCCCACAAGATCCGTATAAGTGATCACCTTCTCATCCTCTCCTGCCGCTTCCATATCCGCGTTATACTGATCCAGAATACCTACAATTTCTGATTTACTTTCAAAATCCTTTGGATAGATATTAATTCCGCCAGGAACATTTAGATCTGCATATCCAAGCTTTTTCAGATTTCCGTCATAAGAAGAATTTTCAGATGACAGTAGGGACATCATAAGCTCTGAGAGGTCGTCCTCATTCATGTTCATCTGAATTGCTTTTGCAAAAGCCTCCGGATCAATGGAAAGCGCATCTTCCATATTTCCCATGCTGCTTCCCAATCCGCCAAGTCCGCTCATAGCCTGGCTCATTGCAGAAGTAATACTGGATGACACGCTGGCCATCACAGACTGCATTGCCTCCTGCATACCGGAACTGATATTTCCCATCATCTGCTCCATAGCAGTCTGAATTCCCTTTGTAAGCTGTTTTTCCACCTGTTCCATTATCTCTGTAAATTTTGACTCAATCCCCTTTGCGATCGCATCTGTGAAAGAAGTCATCATGGATTTCATGTAAGTTTCCATTGCCTGGGAAAACTGCGTCTGCACCTCGCTGGTATCCACAAGAGTCATAAGTCCATTCATGAGACGATTCTGCCCATCCTCTGTCTGCATATATTCCAGAAAATAGGTTCCCAGATTAGCCGGATCCGGAAGGGAATTATTTCTGGCATACTCCGGATAAGCAGCTACAACGTCCTGCAAAAGAAGATCCTGTATCTGCTTTGTGGTAATATTCACTGTCACGCTGTTTTTAACCAGATTCTCTGCTTCCTCTTTAATCTGCTGCTGGATTTCTCCCTGACTTAAAAAGGCAAGAATGCTGGCCACATCTGTCTGAGTGATACCATTTGCCTTGGCATACTCCTGATACTGGTTCATCAGCCCCACAGCCACTGCGATCAGTTTTTCCGAAGACATATCCACGTTCACGTTATTTTTCACCAGCTCCTGCAGATCCTTGCACAGACGTTCGTTCATCTCTTTTGATGTCAGATACTGCTTCAATGCTGCCTGCATTTTATCCATATCTGCTTCCGGTTTATCTTTAATGCTATCCTGATAACCAGTAAGAACCTCTTTCAGCAAAGCAGTTACCTTCTCTTCTGTAAAATCAAACTTCACTGACTTCAGCGCCTGACTCATATCCGGAACCTGGTCTGCCGGAAGATTTTTCAGAATTTCTTCCGGATCAATCATATGGGAAAGATCCAGATCAAGGTCATCCAGCTTGATAAGCTTGGAAAGATCCGGCATACTGCTCTCATCCAGATTTATATTTCCAGCCAGAGCTGACATGTCAGGCATATCCGGCATTTCCACATTCAATCCGGAGGACAGCCCCGAAAGACTGGACAGGTCCATATTAAATCCACTGAGATCTACCTGAAAGGCCTCCTGCAGGGCATCCGCGTTAATGGAAAAAAGGGATTCCATGTCAAACTTACTGTTCTCATTGTCTTCTTTTCCAAATTCCTCTCCGGTAAAAACATTTATCTTTTCATCCGCCAGCTGCTGCTTCACAATTTCACTGGAAGCAGCCTTCTCGATCACATGTTTGGTAAGCTCCGGGGTATAACAGATTCCTGCAGTGAGCATGGAAGCAGTGGCACCTTCCACAGGCTGGACAATTCCCACAATTGTCAGATCTTCTCCGTTTTTCACCAGTTTTTTCATATAAGAGCTGTTGTCTGATTTATCCTTCCAGACCTTATATTCTTCATCATATTCATAATAATCGGTACTGTTTACCAGCTTAAATTTCTTCCCCAGGATTTCATCATAGGTGTATGGACCCTCGTTTTCTGGCGTTTCCACTGCCTCTTCTGCCATAAATTTCTGAACCATATCATCCAGTTCCTTACCGTCCCGAAGCCCAAGAGTGTATTGGAGAAAATCACTGATATCGCCCTGTGAAGTAAGCACCAGTACACATTCTTTATAATTTTCAGGCCATCTTCCCGCTTTCACGTCATATTGATCCTTATATAGATCAGCATCTTCCGGCATTTCATGAAAAACATCAGTGCTCATGGTAGAAGACATAATGCTGTTGGAGGAACCAGAGCCCAAACCCATAGCCGAAAAAGATTTGTCCGGATTTACCTGTCGGATATTTTTTCCATTTTCCAGAAAAATCTGGGGAGAAACAGAATACGTATACTCCACCGAATTTGCATACTGGGAAATGCTGCTTTCATTACTGTCCAGGTAAACCTTCAGAGACTCCAGATCATTGGAATTCATTTTGGAGAACATATTAGTCACCATCTGGGCAACTCCTACTTCCCCATCTTTTTTCCCACTCTGCGCTGTGGCTGCTCCCATCATCATAGAGGTAAGATCCACTCCTGTGCTTTGTATCTGCAACGGATATTCTGAAAGTGTTTCTTCTTCCATATTTGTAATGTATTTGTCTACACCATTTGATATGGAAAGGATCAGCGCAATTCCGATAATACCGATGGAGCCTGCAAAAGAAGTAAGTAAGGTCCGGGCTTTCTTAGTCTTCAGATTCTGAAAGCTAAGGGAAAGTGCAGTAAAAAAGGACATGGAGGATTTTCCCATATTCTTGTGAACAGGAGGTGCCATGCTCTCGCTGTCTATCACAAACGGATCTGTATCAGAAAGGATCCGCCCATCTTTTACCGTCACGATTCTGGTGGCATAAAGCTGAGCAAGCTCCGGATTATGGGTGACCATTACTACCAATCGTTCCTTTGCGACCTCTTGCAAAAGATCCATAACCTGTACACTGGTATCTGAATCCAGGGCTCCTGTTGGCTCATCCGCCAAAAGAATTTCCGGGTCATTTACAAGTGCTCTGGCAATTGCCACTCGCTGCATCTGACCGCCTGACATCTGACTTGGCTTTTTGTGGATCTGGGCACCAAGGCCTACTTTTTCCAGAGCTTCTTTTGCACGGCGTCTCCGCTCACTTTTTGATACACCGGAAATGGTAAGGGCAAGCTCCACGTTTGCAAGAACTGTCTGGTGTGGGATCAGATTATAACTCTGAAACACAAATCCTATGGTATGATTTCGATAAGAGTCCCAGTCCCTGTCTTTATATTTTTTCGTAGAAATCCCATTGATGATCAGATCGCCACTATCGTACCGGTCAAGACCACCAATAATATTCAGAAGAGTGGTTTTTCCCGAACCGCTGGGACCAAGAATTGCCACAAATTCATTGTCCCGAAGACTAAGGCTCACTCCGTCCAGGGCACGCTGTACCAAATTTCCTGTTCTGTATTCTTTGTGTATGTCTTTGATCTGAAGCACTTACTACTTCCTTTCTGTCGCATAATAAATGTTTATAACCATTCACCAATTCAGGCAAAATATACCGCAAAGTGGGGCGCCGAAGATTTCGATTTTTATGTGAGTCAGATTCACATAAAATACCTTGCGGAATAATATTTGCTGAATAGTTCAAATATTTTTTATTATAATCTTAAATTGTGAACATATTGTGTTTTTAAAATAAAACCATTCTCTTGAAATCCAACTATTTCTATCGTATAATAAGAAGATACATTACCGCTTTAGAGAGATGATGCATGCAGATTGCGGCTATCGCAGTCTGATATAACTTACTTCAGAAAGGATGAAAAACATGAAGGTTTTACTCTTAAATGGCAGCCCGCGCAAGGAAGGCTGTACGTTCACCGCACTTAGTGAAGTGGCAAAAACACTGAATCATAATGGAATTGATACTGAGATTTTCCAAGCTGGAAATCCGGATACAGATAATGTAAAAGCCGCCGCGGCGAAATTAAAAGAAGCAGATGCGCTTATCGTTGGTTCTCCGGTATACTGGGCTTCCCCATCCGGACAGATCATTGAATTTATGGATAAGCTTTGCTCCATGGCAGGCAAAGACATGCTCCACAAACCAGCTGCAGCAGTTGCTTCTGCAAGAAGAGCCGGCACCACAGCTACTTTAGACGTTCTTCAGAAATATTTCAGCTATCATGAAATGCCTGTTGTATCTGCTAACTACTGGAACATGGTTCACGGAAATACTCCTGCAGAAGTTGCGCAGGATGAAGAAGGACTTCAGATCATGCGCTCACTTGGAAACAATATGGCATGGCTTCTGAAATCCCTGGAAGCAGGGAAAGCGGCAGGTATTGCAGTTCCTCAGGCGGAAGATAAGATCAAGACAAATTTTATCCGCTAAATATGGTGCAGTAGTTGTCATGTCTTCACATAAATGAAGCTCCAGAGCATATCTGAAAAAAGCTTTTTGCAAGATGTGCGTCACAATTTGTGGGAGTTTTTGCTCGGATGAGGGCGCCGTGGCAGGCTACAGCAACTGAATTCGAGCAAAATTTCCCACAAAACGGGCGTGCAGATTGCAAGAATGATTTTTCAAACAGGCTCTGGCTGCACCAGTTTAATAATGTGTGTGACATGGAAGAAGTTCCGTTCGCATACATCAAAAAAAACTTCCAGAGAGGTATTTTATGCTGCAAATAATCGAAACCATCAACACCGCTGTAAATAATTTTATCTGGGGCGTTCCTGCAATGGTCTGTATTTTCGGAGTTGGTCTTTATCTTAGTATCCGCACCAATTTTCTTCAGATTCGCAAATTCCCCTACGCAATCAAAACAACCCTTGGACGTATTTTCCGCAAACGCGACGCATCTGACGGTGCTATCACGCCTTTCCAGGCAGTGTGTACAGCACTTGCAGCCACGGTCGGTACTGGCAATATCGCCGGTGTAGCAGGTGCTATCGCGATCGGCGGTCCCGGAGCCATATTCTGGATGTGGGTTTCTGCACTGTTTGGCATGTGCACCAAATATGCTGAGGTTACTCTGGCTGTCCACTACCGCGAGATCAATGCCAACGGCGAACTGGTAGGCGGTCCTATGTATTACATCAAGAACGGTCTTAGCAAAAAATGGCACTGGCTAGCTTATCTGTTCGCAGCATTCGGCGTGCTCACTGTATTTGGTACCGGTAACGCTACACAGGTCAATACTATCACCACTGCCATCAATTCTGCATTGCTGAATTATAACGTGATCAGCGAAAGCGCCGTTTCTACTTCCAACCTGATCATCGGAATCATAATTGCCATTCTGATCGCAATGATCCTTCTTGGCGGAATCAAACGAATTGGCCATGTTACCGAAAAGCTGGTTCCATTTATGGCTCTGCTTTACATTCTTCTCGGACTGGGAGTTATCCTTCTGAACATTCAGAATGTACCAGCTGTATTCGCTTCTATTTTCAGAGGGGCATTTCAGCCCAGAGCTGTAACAGGCGGCATTGTTTTAAGTATGTTCACAAGTTTAAAAAAAGGTGTTTCCCGTGGTATCTTCTCTAACGAGGCTGGTCTTGGTACCGGATCCATTGCCCATGCGTGTGCAGATACCAAAAAGCCTGTAAAACAGGGTATGTTCGGTATTTTCGAAGTCTTTACAGATACCATCGTGATCTGTACACTGACTGCACTGGTTATCCTTTGCAGCGGCGTTGCTGTTGATTATGGAAAAGCAGCTGGCGCAGAGCTTACTATCCTTGGATTTACTTCTACATATGGAAGCTGGGTATCCATTTTTACAGCAGTTGCCATGTGCTGCTTCGCTTTTTCCACAGCAGTCGGATGGGGACTTTACGGTGCCCGCTGCATCGAGTTCCTGTTCTCTGAAAAAGTGATCAAACCTTTTATGGTTATTTATTCCCTGGTTGCCATCCTTGGCGCAACTGCCAACCTTGGACTGATGTGGAGCATTGCTGAGACATTTAACGGTCTTATGGCAATTCCCAATCTGATTGCTTTGTTCCTGCTTTCCGGTACAGTTGTGAAACTGACAAAAGAATATTTTGCCGGTGAGGGCAAAACAAAATAAATATAAAAAGGGACATCGCATGAACCGTTTTCGCTCATGTGATGTCCCTTTCAGATTATTGATCAATCCTTATTCTCTTCCTCGGCAGCTGCATCTGTAGTTGTATCAGCATCTTCGCTTTTCTCTTCCTCACCGATCTCAACTGCATTTTTTTCTTCCTCAGTCTGCTCCTGCACATCCGTAACGCTTACCTTATGGTCATACCATTTGCCCTTTTTACCAATGATTGCCAGGTCAAATTCTTCATCCAGCTTCTCTACTGGAACATTGAATCCATAAACCTCCTCTGTCATGCCATCGCTGTAAGTTACCTTATCAATAGTAGGCTGAATCAGTTCAGCACCGTCTTTCTGTGCATCCTCTGCTGTTCCAAGGAAAACATTCTCAATATTCTTGGAAACGAGAGTAATATGAACGGTCATTTTACCATCCTTTACAGTGAGGGTAGCTCTTCCGTTGCAAGCCTCATTTACATGGAACATACTGCTGTCTGTGTCAAACTCTACACCATAAACACCGTCTTCAAGTTCGCTGTCTACGGCATTCTCTGAACCATCTGTGGTTTCCTCTGCCTCAGCCTCTGTGGCTTCTGCAAATGCCGGGAATGCAGTTCCTGCTGTCATAGCGGAAATACTTACAGCTGTTAATAAAATAACTAATGAACGTTTCATAATAACTCTCCTTGCTTTTTCTTTATTTACGGTGCACTTGTGTGTGCCGTATTTGTTTTATTACTCAAACAGCTGCCCCACAGTGTAGGAGCAGCTGCTTTTGTTCTGTTGCAATAACAATTTATACCAAGATAATTATTTCGTGATGGAATCAATAGCTGCCTGAGTATGAGCTACATAAAGCTGCTCAACAGCGTCAATTCTTCCAAGACCTTCGATCTGGCAGTCAATCTCATCGAAATCTCCAGAAGCCTCGAACATGCTCTTCCAGGAGTCATCATCATCACCAGCCATATCATTGTTTGCATGGTCACCAGCAACAACCATAAGCGGACGAAGGATTACTTTCTTGAATCCGGCATCTTTTACTTTATTGATAACTTCATCACAAGCTGTATCCTCTGGCTCACCCTCTACAGTACCGATGAATGCGTTTGTAAATCCAAGGTTATCCATCTGTGTCTGCATCTGGTCATATGTAACGTTTGCTGTATGGGAAGTACCATGTCCCATGAATACAAATGCAGTTCCATCCTCTGCAGCTGCTTCCATGTTGTCATATCCAGCTTCTTTTACAGCTTCATCTGTGATTGCCTGAGCAACAGCAGCTTTGTCATCGTTGATAACGGTAGCGTCATCGCCAACCTCACCAAGCATTGGCTCAGCGATTGCTACAGATTCAAATTTATCTTTGTAAGCATCAATAGCTTCTACCATCTCATCGTACTCAGCACCATGCATAAGGTGTGTAGGCTGAACTACAAGATTCTTAACACCGTTTGCTACTGCACGGTCAAGTGCCTGCTGCATGTTGTCAATCTGCTCATCATCTCTTGCCTGTACATGGTTGATAATGATCTGAGCGGTAAATGCTCTTCTTACAGACCAATCCGGGAATGCTTCTGCAAGAGCATCCTCGATTCCCTTAATATCCTCTGCACGGCTGTCGTTAAAGGATGTACCAAAGCTTACTACAAGAAGCTCATTCTCACCGATCTCGTCCTGATTACGAGGATCATCCTTGGAAGCATCACCTGTATCACGTCCGAAATACTCTGGGCTTGCCTCTTCTCCCTCTACAAGCTCTTTCTGAGCATCTGTAAGGGCATCCCATGCTTCTTTAGCTTCCTTGCACTGCTTATCTGTATCATCTGTTCTCTCCTGAACATAAATAGCATCGATAAGTGCTGCTACTTTATCAGCCGCTTCCTTATCTGCATCTGCAGTGTCATCAGCTGCTTCTGCATCGTCTGTTGTCTCTGCATCATCAGCTTCTTCTGCACCGTCAGCTGCCTCAGCATCGTCTGTTGTCTCAGCATCATCAGCTGCTTCTGCATCGTCTGTTGTCTCCTCTGCCGCTTCCTCTGTCTCTGCAAATGCAACAGTTGCTGTTGCTGCTGTCATGCTTGCTGCCATAGAAGCTGCAAGAAGGATTGCTAATAAAGATTTTCTTTTCATTTCTTTTTCCTCTTTTTTTTGTATTTCCGGATAGAATCACGTATAAAGAATCCCATGGGAAATTTATCACCAATCTCCCATTGCATAAAAACAGCCGCATTTTCTGCGACTGCACACATTCTCATATACACACTTTTCTTCCAAAAAACATTCAGGAAATATTCATGTATCGTTATGAGAATACAGGTTCTGTGTACCGCAGACCTAAGATTCCACGCCAAGGCAGTTCTCCTGACTTCAGTCAACACTGCTCCCCCTTCCCGGTTTCCCAGTGGGCTCTGAAGCAATTCCCTTACACAGTGACGGCATCGTTCCGGACTCTCACCGGATTCTCTTTTGCGCATCATGTTCATGATGCAACCTTCGCGCTATAACCATTATACATATTCGACTCGGATATTTAATATGTACCATATTATTATATATTTTTTATGAACTTTTTATGTATTTTTTATGAACTAGAGTATGTTTGAAAAAGGCTTTCTGCAAGATGTGCGTCACAATTTGTAGAAGATTTCGTCCGGACGAGGGCGCCGTAGCGGGCTACGGCAACTGAATTCGGGCAAAAAATACCGCAAAGTGGGGCGTGCAGATTGCGGGAATAATTTTTCAAACAGATTACTATTCACTCCGTTCATAGCAACACGCTTCGCGATGCACAGAAATCATGCTTTCGCATGGTTTCGCGCCGCAATTCTCGGGTTTTCTGTGAATTACTTATTGACAAATACCCCGCCAGGGTATATATTGATTTCATCAAGTACATACCCCTAAGGGGTATATAAGGAAAGGAGTCCGCCTATGACAGCTGATCATAAATCCGAATCCTGCCGTAGCCACACCGCAGCCGATCCTGCAACTCTTTCCAGCCAGGAAACTACCAAGAAGGTCTGTTCCTGCTGTTGTACCAAGCACACCGATCGTTCCGAAGCAGAGCGCAGGAAGCTGGTAAACCGTCTAAAACGTATTGAAGGCCAGATAAGGGGGATTATAGGAATGCTGGAGAATGACGCTTACTGCAACGATATTCTTATTCAGTCAGCAGCTGTAAATGCCGCTGTGAATGCATTTAATAAGGAACTTCTCGCCAATCATATCCGAACCTGTGTGGCAAGAGATATCCGTGACGGTAAAGACGAAACCATTGATGAGCTGGTTGCAACTTTGCAGAAGCTAATGAAGTGAGATATCAGCGTATTCCGAATGTGTACCTGCCTGCGGAGGTACGAATGTGCGGAGCAGTCCGTCGGTATCGAAACACTGTAATCGAAGGAGGAATTTATTATGGAACAATACAACGTCACCGGCATGAGTTGTGCAGCCTGCAGCGCCCGTGTAGAAAAAGCGGTAAACAAGGTTCCGGGAGTTACTTCCTGCTCCGTGAGCCTGCTTACCAATTCCATGGGGGTAGAAGGAACCGCCTCAGCCTCTGCCATTGTCTCAGCTGTAGAAGAAGCCGGATACGGCTGCAGCCTGAAGGGGGCTTCCGGTCAGAAGGAATCCGTTTCCGATGCTGAAAAAGCCCTGGAAGATCATGAAACGCCACTTCTCAGGAAACGACTCATTGCATCAGTAGGTTTCCTTCTGGTGCTGATGTACTTTTCCATGGGACACATGATGTGGGGATGGCCGCTGCCAGCCTGGTTTGATGGCAACCATATCGCCATGGGACTTGTACAGCTGCTTCTTGCAGGAATCGTCATGGTCATCAATCAGAAATTTTTCATCAGTGGCTTCAGGAGTCTGTGGCACCGCTCTCCGAACATGGATACCCTGGTAGCTCTCGGCTCCATGGCCTCCTTTGTATGGAGTGTCTACGCCCTGTTCGCCATGACCAGAGCCCAGGTTGACGGCAATTCCGAACTTGTCATGCACTACATGATGGAATTCTATTTCGAATCTGCCGCTATGATCCTGACCCTGATCACCGTTGGAAAAATGCTGGAAGCCCGTTCCAAGGGCAAGACCACGGATGCCTTAAAAGGTCTTATGAAGCTTGCTCCCAAGACTGCCGTTGTCATCCGAAACGGCCAGGAAGCCACCGTTCCCATTGACCAGGTTGTAAAAGGTGACACCTTTGTTGTTCGCCCTGGTGAAAACATCCCGGTGGATGGTGTGATTATCGAAGGCTCCAGTGCAGTCAACGAATCTGCCCTTACAGGTGAGAGTATCCCTGTTGACAAAGCTGCCGGAGATCTTGTCTCCGCAGCCACAGTCAACCAGTCTGGTTTCATCAAATGTGAAGCTACCCGCGTTGGCGAAGACACCACCCTCTCCCAGATCATCAAAATGGTCAGTGATGCTGCAGCCACCAAAGCTCCTATTGCAAAAATCGCAGACCGTGTTTCCAGTGTTTTCGTACCTGCTGTTATCACCATTGCAATTATAACAACTATTGTCTGGCTGCTTACCGGTCATGAGGCTGGCTACGCCCTGGCAAGAGGAATTTCCGTTCTGGTCATCAGCTGCCCATGCGCCCTTGGTCTTGCCACTCCGGTTGCCATTATGGTTGGAAACGGAATGGGTGCCAAAAACGGTATCCTTTTCAAAACAGCCGTCTCCCTTGAGGAAGCCGGAAAGGTTCAGATCGTAGCCCTTGACAAAACCGGAACCATCACAAACGGTCAGCCGGAGGTTACTGACATTCTCCCTGCAGACGACGTATCTGAGAACGATCTTCTCACCCTTGCCTACGCCCTTGAAAAAAAGAGCGAGCACCCTCTTGCGAAAGCCATTCTGGAAAAAGCTGCAAGCCTTGGTCTTACAGCCCAGGAAGTCACAGAATTCCAGGCTCTTCCCGGCAATGGACTCTCTGCGAAGCTTGGTGCTTCCACGCTTATCGGCGGAAGCATGAAATACATCAGCACTCTGGCAGCTGTCTCTCCGTCTCTTATGAACCAGGCCGAGAAGCTTGCCGAAGCAGGAAAAACTCCTCTTCTTTTCGCAAAAGATGGAAAACTTCTTGGAATCATTGCAGTTGCTGATGTAATCAAACCGGACAGTGCACAGGCGGTCAAAGAGCTTCAGAATATGGGTATCCACGTAGTTATGCTTACCGGAGACAACAAGCGCACGGCCAGAGCCATCGGCGCACAGGCAGGTGTTGACCAGGTTATTGCAGGCGTCCTTCCAGATGGAAAAGAGAGCGTCATCCGCTCCCTGAAGGAAAAAGGCAAGGTTGCCATGGTTGGCGACGGAATCAACGACGCACCAGCCCTTACCAGAGCAGATATTGGTATTGCCATCGGTGCCGGAACGGATGTAGCCATCGACGCAGCAGATATTGTCCTTATGAAAAGCCAGCTTTCCGACGTGCCAGCTGCTATCCGTATGAGCCGCGCTACTCTTCGCAACATCCACGAGAATCTCTTCTGGGCGTTCTTCTACAATGTAATTGGTATTCCGCTGGCTGCCGGCGTATGGATTCCAATTTTCGGATGGACCTTGAACCCGATGTTCGGCGCTGCTGCCATGAGCCTTTCCAGCTTCTGTGTAGTTACCAACGCGTTGAGGCTAAACCTGTTTAAAATTCATGACGCAGTTAAAGATAAAAAAGTCAAGAATCCGGTTTCCATAGAATCCAATTCTGGAAATATTGCTGATTTCTCTGAAGCATCATCTGCTGTTTTCTCAAAATCATTCAATGCAGATAAAACTTCAGATGCAGAACAAACGATTAATAACAGCTGCAAGCTTTTGAACGAATGCAGCGATATTAATAACAATACTAACAAAAAGGAGAATAATACCATGGTAAAAGTGACAGTTAATGTAACAGGAATGATGTGCGGACATTGCGAAGCACACGTAAACAAAGCAATCCAGGAAGCATTTGGGGTACAGGATGTTGTATCCTCCCATGATGCCGGAACTACTATTTTCTCAGCACCAGAGAAAGTGGACGAGGACAAAATCCGCCAGGTAATCAAAGACGCTGGCTATGAAGTAACCGGAATTACACAGGAGTAATCCATCCCTCACATTCAACTTGACCAATGCAGAATCCTAGAGCGTGTTTGAAAAAGGCTTTCTGCAAGATGTGCGTCACAATTTGTGGGAGATTTTGTCCGGATGAAGGCGCCGTAGCGGGCTACGGCAACTGAATTCGGGCAAAATCTCCCACAAAGTGGAGCGTGCAGATTGCGGGAATGATTTTTCAAACAGGCTCTAGAGCTTGGAGCAAGGTTTGCCTTGCATATGCCCGGGAAAAACTATATAATGGAAAAATGGACGAAAAAATCAGAATCAACAAATACTTAAGCGAAGCGGGATTCTGTTCAAGACGTGAGGCTGACAGCCTGATCCGGAACGGACGGGTGACTGTGGAAGGTCATAAGGCAGAACCGGGAGAAAGGATTACAGCAGATACAGTTGTATTTGTGGATGGTAAGCCTGTGAAAAAAGTAGAAGAAAAAGTTCTACTTTTATTTCACAAGCCCCGAGGTGTGGTGTGCAGCACAAAAAAACAGCGCCAGGAGACTACAGTTACGGAGTATCTGAATTATCCGGTTCGAATTTATCCCATAGGACGTCTTGATAAGGAATCCGAAGGGCTTTTGCTTTTAACAAACCAGGGAGACCTGGTAAATAAGATCATGCGTGCGGGAAACTACCATGAGAAAGAATATCTGGTGACTGTGAATAAACCAGTTGATGGTGATTTTGTGAAAAAAATGTCATCTGGAATTCCTATTATGGATACCATTACCCGTCCGTGTTTTGTGGAAAAAACAGGGAGAAATTCTTTTCGGATTATTCTCACCCAGGGATTGAACCGGCAGATCCGCCGAATGTGTGAATATCTGGGATATCAGGTGCTTAGTCTGAAGCGCGTACGAATCATGGAACTGACAATAGATGGCCTGAAAGAGGGCGGGTACAGAGAAGCCACCCAGGAGGAGTGGAAGAAGCTGGAACGTGGAATAGCAGATTCCTCCCAGCTTCCCGCAGCCAGAAGGCAGGACAGTGCGCCTGTATTTTCCCAAAAACAGGGAAGAGACAGCATTCCCTTTTCTTCAATTCCAGAAGTAAAAAGGCAAAATAAGCCAGCTACTTCCCGCACTATTTCAGAAAAAAGGCAGTCTGTTTCACAGAGGAAGTCTGCTTGCAGTAATTATAACAGTAAAACAGGAGGACATCATGGAAAATTCTCTACAGCGAATGAAAGAACTGGTAGAAAAGCTGGATCAGGCCGCGAAGACATATTACCAGGAAGACAGGGAAATCATGAGCAATCAGGAGTACGACAGCCTGTACGACCAGCTGGAGCAGCTGGAAAAGGAAACCGGCACTGTACTCACAAATAGTCCTACTGTCCGTGTAGGATACGAGGCAGTCAATGAACTTCCGAAGGAAGAACATCCAAGCCCCATGCTATCCCTTGATAAGACAAAAGACAGGGAAGTGCTCCGTGGATTTATAGGAAATCACAAATGCCTTTTATCCTGGAAGCTGGACGGTCTGACCATTGTTCTTACTTATGAGAACGGTGAGCTTGTGAAAGCAGTAACAAGGGGGAATGGAATTGTAGGTGAGGTTATTACTAACAATGCCAGGGTGTTTAAGAATATCCCTCTTCGCATCCCTTATAAAGGTCAGCTGGTGCTTCGGGGTGAGGCGATTATCACTTATTCTGAGTTCGAGCGGATCAACGAGACTATAGGCGATGCAGATGCCAAATATAAGAACCCGCGGAATCTTTGCAGTGGTTCCGTGCGTCAGCTGAATAACGAGATTACGGCGAAACGAAATGTGCGTTTTTATGCCTTTGCCCTGGTAAGTGCCCAGGATGTGGATTTTTCTAATTCCAGGGAGCAGCAGTTTATCTGGCTGAAGAAACAGGGCTTTGAGGTGGTGGAGTATAAGGTGGTTACCTCTGAAAATCTGGATGAAGCCATGGATTATTTTTCAAAGGCAATTGTAAACAACGATTTTCCATCAGACGGACTGGTTGTGACCTACGATGACATCGCCTATGGGGAGTCTCTGGGAAGTACTGCGAAATTTCCGCGAAACTCCTTTGCTTTTAAATGGGCGGATGAAATGCGGGAAACCAGGCTGGTGGATATGGAATGGAGTCCGTCAAGAACCGGACTGATTAATCCGGTTGCAATTTTTGAACCGGTGGAGCTGGAAGGTACTACCGTAAGCCGTGCCAGCGTGCACAATATCAGTATTGTGAAGGAACTGCAGCTTGGAATTGGAGATACCATTAAGGTGTATAAAGCCAATATGATCATTCCCCAGATTGCGGAGAATCTTACAAGAAGCGGCAATCTGGTAATTCCGGATAAATGTCCGGTGTGCGGCCGGGAGGCGCGTATCCGCAAGGAAAACGATGTGGAGACATTATACTGCATGAATCCGGACTGTGTTGCCAAGAAGATTAAGTCCTTCAGCCTTTTTACCAGCCGTGATGCCATGAATATTGACGGACTTTCAGAGGCAACTCTGGAGAAGTTTATTGCAATGGGATTTATTCATAATTTTGGTGATATTTTTGAAATTGGAAGATATAAAGATCAGATCGTAGAAATGGAAGGATTTGGTCAGAAGTCCTTTGATAATCTGATGGTGAGTCTGGAGAAGGCGAAAGAGACCACTCTTGCCAAGGTGATCTACAGTCTTGGGATTACAGGTATCGGTCTTGCAAATGCCAAGGTGATCTGTAAATATTTTGACGATGATATAGAGAAAATCCGCCATGCGGAGGAAGAAGAGATCAGCTCGATTGAAGGAATCGGTCCGGTAATCGCCGGAAGTCTGGCTGATTATTTTAAGAGCGCAGAGAATAATCAGAAGCTGGATCATCTGCTCAGTCATCTTCATCTGGTTCATGAGGAGACTTCTGCGGAACAGGTTTTTGCAGGGAAAACCTTTGTTATTACAGGCAGTGTAGAGCATTTTTCCAACCGTTCTGAGGCAAAGGAATTTATCGAAGCCCGCGGCGGTAAGGTGACCGGTTCTGTGACAAAGAAAACAGACTATCTGATCAATAATGATAAAACATCGGCTTCTTCCAAGAACAAGAAGGCACAGGAACTGGGAATCCCGATTTTGTCGGAGGAGGATTTCCTGGAGCTGGCGGGTGTTTAAAAGAAAATTTGGGTTTTCTGTGAACTTTGTTCACAAAAAACACCTCGCGGAACGTTACCAGTGAACTGTATTGAATATATTTTTACAGAAGAGAAGAGTGGAAGGACACAACATTTTTATAACTTGTTTGTGCCTTGAGCGAAGCGAAAGGAATGACAAAAAGTATGTATAATAGTAGGAGGAAATTGCAATGCCAATTAAAATACAAAGTGATCTCCCGGTAAAGGAGATTCTGGAAAAAGAAAACCTGTTTGTTATGGACGAGAACCGTGCTATGCACCAGGATATCCGTCCGATTTATATTCTGATCTTAAATTTAATGCCACTGAAAGAGGAAACCGAGCTTCAGCTTCTTCGCTCTCTTTCCAATACTCCTCTGCAGGTTGACGTAAGCTTTATGGCAGTGGAGTCCCATCAGGCGAAAAACACTTCCAGGAGTCATCTGAACAAATTTTATCAGACTTTTTCTGAACTGAAAGATAAGAAGTTTGATGGAATGATCATTACAGGAGCACCGGTAGAGCAGATGGAGTTTGAAGAGGTTGATTACTGGGAGGAAGTTACCCAGATCATGGACTGGTCCGAGACCCATGTGACATCCACTATTTTCCTGTGCTGGGCTGCTCAGGCTGCGCTCTACCATTTCTATGGACTGAAGAAACGTAAGCTGGATAAGAAAATGTTTGGCCTTTTCTGGCATAAGGTAATGAACCGCAAAATTCCGCTGGTCAGAGGGTTCGATGATGTATTTCTGGCACCTCATTCCCGCCATACAGAAGTTCCTATTGAAGATGTACACGCCTGCAAAGACCTTACTGTCCTTGCAGAATCCGACGAAGCAGGTCTTTTTCTTGCCATGGCAGAAGACGGCCGCAAGATTTTTGTAATGGGTCACCCGGAATACGACCGTGTCACCCTGGACGGCGAGTACAAACGCGATCTTGGCAAAGGGCTCCCTATTGAAATGCCTGAAAACTACTACCGCGACAACAACCCCGAAAACGGTCCGCTTCTGCTGTGGAGAGCCCATGCCAACAACCTGTATACCAATTGGCTGAATTATTACGTATATCAGAGCACCCCATACGACCTCTACGGAACACCTGATTTTTCCAGTATTTCCAGGGGTTGAGAGAGTGGTGTATTCCACGTAAATTATTATAATTTCAAGCTATTTATTACGAAAATGGAGTAAAAATGGAGTACTAGAGCGTGTTTGAAAAAGGCTTTCTGCAAGATGTGCGTCACAATTTGTGGGAGATTTTGCCCGGATGAGGGCGGGGCTGTCTATTTCCCGACAGCCCCTTTTTCAAAACTGACATAACTATTCCGTCAAAAGAAAAAACTTTACATCCAGTCGATATTGTGCTATAATTTTTTAGTCGAAGTGGTTGTATATGAGGTTGCTGTTTAAATGTTAGACAGTAACTAATGATAATGCAGCTTTCGAATTTATGCACCTGTAGCTCAGTGGATAGAGCAGTGGTTTCCGGTACCATGTGCGGGGGTTCGATTCCCTTCAGGTGTATTGCCTGGAACGATCGGGCGTTCCGGTGCGTTGTATTAAGGAGGACAAGAACTTGGATAATTTCAGAGAATGGTTATCAGATAACCTTCGCTATTTTATGCTTGGCGGAGCGATTCTGTTAATCGTGGTTGTCCTGTTTTTCGGTATCCGTGCATTTATGGGAAGCGGGAAGGGCGATTCCAGCAAGGATACAGCCGATGAGCAGGTAACAGCAGACAACGACCAGGGAAATGTTCCTTCTTCTCCGGCAAATGATGGGGAGACTGACGGGAAGAAAGACGCCAATCCCATGGAAAAAGCTAATGAAGAGATTACTTCATTGATCAAGAGCTATTACACAGTTCTGGGGGATAAAGATATTACCACATTGCGTACTTTGGTAGATAATCTTGCACCGGCAGACGAGTCTAAGATTACCAATGCCAAGTACATTGAAGGGTATGAAGCTGGTGATATCTACACGAAAAAGGGGCTTGATGACGATTCCTATGTAGTATATTCCTGTTTTTACTACATCTGTCAGGGGATTGATACAAAGGTACCTGCGCTTGCTGAGTTCTATGTGGTAAAGGACACAGACGGGAACTGGAAGATTGACGGCGCTGCTCACGATGACAGCGACGAGATAACGAAATATGAAGTTTCTTTGCGTCAGGATGACGACGTGAAGGAGCTGAAGGCCAAGGTACAGAAGCAGTATGAGGATGCACAGACTGCAGATCCTGCACTTGCTGCTTTCCTTGATGGTCTTGGTGAGGATGTCACAGGATCTGCAGAGACAGCCGATGGAACTACGCTGGTAGTGACAGAGGATTGTAATGTCCGTGCAGCAGCCAGCAGTGATGCAGAAGTGATTGGTGGATTGTCCGCTGGGACAGAAGTAGTCAAGAAAGGTGAGAGCGGAGACTGGATCCAGATTGACTATGAAGGCTCTGAGGCGTATGTTCACAGCAGCCTTCTGGAAGAGAAAACTGAATAAGTATAAAAGAGGAATTGTCATGATGGCAGTTCCTTTTTTGCGTGTTTGAAAAAATATATAGAATAAACCAGAGTATAGTTGCTGATTTCCTGAAAACGATACTCTGGTTTTTATGTAGTGCTATATTATGATACCAGTGTCAAAAGGTCAAAAAGCCGTTCGTGCTTGCACGATAAGGCGTTTGAACTTGGGACACGCCAAATCAAAACGATCCATAAGCGGTTCCGTTTTCCAATGTAATTCCCTTTGCAGCAGCCAGCTCGCTTACTGTTACCAGCTGATAGCCCTCCTGCAGCAGCTGCGGAATAAAAATTTCAGCAGCATCCACAGATTCTTTGAAAATATCATGCATTAAAATAATCTGTCCATCACTGGCGTTGTCCATTACATTCTGTACTGTGGAATCTGCATTCTGTGTTTCCCAGTCCAGAGTATCCACAGACCACAAAATCAGAGGCCTTGCTGCAGTCTCTGCTACGGTGTCATTGTAAGAACCATAAGGGGGGCGCACAACAGTGGCAATGTGCCCTGTGAGATCCTGGATCAGCTGATCTGTGCGGGAAAGCTGACTTGCAGCATCATCGGCGGAAAGCGTGGTGAGATCCGGGTGATCATAAGAGTGGTTTCCAATCTCGCATCCAAGCTCCTCCATACGCTTTACAGGTTCCTGAAAATATTCCACTTCCTGACCTGCCAGGAAAAAAGTAGCTTTTACATTGTTTGCTTCCAGACAATCCAAAAGACGGTCTGTAAAATCACTGGGTCCATCATCAAAGGTGAGGGCAATCATCCCCTTTGGCTCCGGAGAAACAGTCGGTTCCGAAGTAACGGAGGCTTCCGGTACAGGGGAGACTTCTGATGCTGCAGAAGAGGCTTCAGAAGGATCATCGACTTCGGAAGAAGCTTTTCTGGAATCTTCATTTCGATCAGAAGAAATATCAGCTTCTGCAGCCGGTGTGGAAGCACCTGTCGCAGAAGCTGTGAGATTGTCAGCATTCGAAGAATCTGATGTAGTATTCATGTAGAATACAAGATCCTGATTGGAACTATCATCTGCCGTCGTCGGTTCACCCTGTTGTGCACCGTCAGCGCCAAAGTGATAAATTTTGCCGTCTATTGTCACGTCACCAGTCTGAAGAACTCCATCTGCATTGAGGTAGTAGCGCTTGCCATCAAGCTCAAGCCATCCGGTCTGCATAACGCCTTTGTCATTGAAGTAATAGCGGTGTCCGTCTGTATCTGTGAGCCAGCCTTTATAACCTTCTCCGTTTACCATGAAATACCAGTTACTGTCAACTGGCGTCCACACCCCCTGGGAAGCTTCCGGAGAGACTTCGAAAGAAGTGTCTGAACCTGAAAGGGTATCAGGTGCCGGGGTATCTGCGGCAGGCGTTTCGGTGGGAATGACATCCTCCGGTGTGTTCTCCTCTTCTGCATCGGTATTTTTAGCTGCCGCACCACCAGATTGAATCTGGGAATCATCTGTATTTCCAGCTACGAACATGTCCGGGATCTGGGTATCTGTAATGGGTGAGTGCGAAGCGGAAGACTGGGTAAAAGAAACTCCGCATGCAAGACACATAAGAACAGCAGCTATAGCCAGCCCCTTATTTGTCCGTGGTTTATGGCCAGGCATATAATTCCTCCTTTATGTAATGATTTCATGATGCCAGTGTGTTTCATTACTGTTCACTGGCAGCATTTCATTTTTGGGATCATGTTACGGTTCATTTCGTGACCAGCAACACGCTTTGTAATGTACAGAAATCATGGGTCTGCATGATTTTCAGCTGTACAGTAACCTAATAATACAATATATGACGAAAAAAAACAAGACCGGCTTACACGCAGGATATAATTGTGCAATTTAACGATATATTGGAAAATATTTCACAGAAAATCAGAAAATGTTTATTTGAAATTTGACAGAGATTCTGCTATATTAAGTTGTGATAACGATGATTTGAAAAGCAGATACAAAAGCTTTTTACAGTTTATTGTTTTTTATCTGTTACAATGGATAAGAACAGGAAAGAAGAGGAAGCGGTTGCGTAAAAAATCCCATATACTGGTAGCCAGATATCTGGCAGACCAGATGCCTGCCACTAAGAGTCTGCAGTCCCACAGAAAGGCGTTCTGCCTTGGAAGCATTCTTCCGGATATCAAGCCATCTTTTCTTACAAAGAAGCATGAATATTTCGGCACCTTCGAGGAAATCCAGGGTAAGATGAAAGCTCTTATTGACAATGATCCCAAAGAAAGCAAGGAGCGCGTTTACTGGCGCAGGTTTGGCGAAGTGATGCATTATATGGCAGATTATTTTACTTTTCCCCATAATACGAACTTTACCGGGAATCTGTACGAGCATAATAAATACGAGAAGCATCTTAAGAACCATCTGAAGCGCTACATAGAGAGTGGGGCAGCAGATCGTATGGTCATTCTTCCAGTGAATTTCGGAAGCTTCAGGGAACTGGTGGAGTATATTGGAAATGCCCATGAAAGATATCTTCTTAAGGAGCGTAATATTGCAGAGGATGTTCAGTATATTCTCAGAATCTGTTCACAGGTTATTCATGGAATCCTGCAGCTGGCTGCGAAGCAGTTTGGCAGAGAGGATATTCTGATTCCGGCTGCATGCTGATAATGGGAAGAGCCAGTGCCGGGAGATCACAGCAGCTTGTCTGTGAGTACCGGGACTGGTATTTTTTTGTACAGCAGGAAAAATGAATTCTTCGCTGCTGCGAAAAAAAGCGGTATTTAGCAAGTGGGAAACGCTTTCACTTAAATCTGTACAGAAATTGTGAAGAAAAAATAAAAAATCACGAAAATACGTCTGTATATTTTGAGGATAGTTGATTTAGAAGGGTTAGTATGCTACAATAATGCATGTTAATACTTAATGCGAACTGTCTTTAAGGTAAGAATGCATACCTTTATATAGGGGAGTAAAGGGATGTTCATGAATAGAAGGGAGCATCTTTTGAATATGAAAAATAAATATCTGACAAAATGTTTATGTATTACTATGGCAGCTGCGATATCCTTTACAGGAACGGCCAGTGTTTTTGCCTCAGAAGAGACAGCCTTGTCAGAAACAGCTGCCCGGGAAGCGGCAGCAGAGCCGATTTCATCAGAGCAGGCATCGACAGAGACGCCTTCCGCACCTCCGGAGACAACGTCAGAGCCGGCACAGGTACCAGCAGAGTCTGTACAGACGCCATCAGAGCCCACAGAAACACCAGCTGAGCCTACACAGATCCCATCAGAGCCTACTACACCAGATCATATACCTACAGAGACACCGGCTCCAAGTGAAACACCAGATCATACATCTACAGTGACACCGGCTCCAAGTGTGACGCCAGATCATACACCTGAGGTGACACCAGAACCAAGTGCGACACCAGAACCTAGTGCAACGCCGGACGATACCCCCACAGTGACACCAGAGCCTAGTGCTGCACCTGAGGTGACCCCCACTGTGACTCCTGGACTTTCAGCAGAGAGCCAGCAGAAGGTAAGTGCCCTGATCAAAGACATTGATAAAACCTTCAAGCAGGAATTAGATAAGAAAAAGAAGAAAAAAGTCAAAGCCCTGAGAAAGACCTATAACAGCTTTTCAGACCAGGAGAAGGCTGCTGTTACTAATTACAAGCTTCTTATCGATATGGAGAAGACGATCAGCCAGCTGTCCGGGGCAGCAGACGATAAAGATGCAGATAAGATTGACAGCACCACAACGCAGGCACTTAATGGAACCCCAGTCTACTATGCATCTAATCTTCATGCAGGCAAGGAATTTTATCTGAACAGCCTGCAGGAGAACTATCAGCTGTCATTTTCTGATGATTTTGCAGATGTTATGGAGCAGATTGAGACAGAGTATAAAGCTGCCAATCAACTGACAGATGTATCTGATTCCGAAGGTGGTGTTACCACATCCGCAGATACCCTTCTTGTACGCAACTGGCAGGATATACTTGCCATATATGTCTATGAGAAGAGCCTTGATGGTGCCACTTCTTTTACGCTGGATTCTTCCTGTAAGGATGATTTGGCAGCTATTTTTGCCAGGATGAATCCTGTTGTGAAGGACGAAAGTAATTCTAACAGAGTTACATATGGAAATTACCATATTAACCATTACATTAAAGAGAATAAGATCCCCAAGGATGAGAGGGGGATTTTGAAGAAATATCTTGAAACAGACTGCAAGCTTCTTTGTGCAACCGTTACAGCAGCCAAGGGCTTTGTAAGACAGAGTGTTGGCGATGACGTTTCAGAAGAGCGTGTAAACGTAATTGCAGCTGCTTATTCACTGGTTGGTAAGGTGGGATATTTCTGGGGCGGCAAATCTACTGTGATCGGAATGGACCCAAGCTGGGGCGCAGTACAGCAGGTAAGCGCAGAGGGAAGTCAGAGTACCGGTACTTTACGTGCTTATGGCCTTGACTGCAGCGGTTTTGTTACCTGGGCAGTGATCAATGGCTATGAGAATCAGGCTATGATCGCAGCTGTAGGAAGCGGTACCTCAGACCAGTGGGGCAGAGCGAACGTGGTAAGTGAGGCGGATGCCCAGCCAGGTGACCTGGTTTTTCAGAGAGGACCAGAAGCAGGAAGTGCCAACCATGTTGGTATTATCTGTGGAAAAACTGACGCAGGAGACTGGATCGTCGTACATTGTTCTTCCAGCAAGAATGGTGTTACAGTAGGAGAGGCTTATAGTGCAAGCTTTCGTTACATCCGTCAGCCATCCTTCTATCCGAACGCACAGCAGGTAGAGGAAATGAGACAGAGTGGTAAAACTATAGCCAATACCCAGTATATCACAGGAATTGACGTATCCAATAACCTTCAGGATCTGATCAAGGCGAACCTTGTTACAACAGGAGATATGGATACGGTTACCATAGATGCTTCCGGAGACGGAACTGTTTCACCGGGAAGCCTCTATGTCGCAAACAGCCTTCAGGAACTGTTTGATGCAGGACAGCATGTAAGTGTATTTAGTCAGGTGACATACGGAGATGCCGCAGAGATGGAAGCTGGCAGTAATGAGGCAGCAGGTACTGCGGGAGTTAATAAAGCCCAGACAGTAGATTTTTCCAGAATTATGGTTACCAATTCTCTTCAGGAGCTGTTGGCGGCGACAATTGGAATTCAGTGACGCAAAAGTGCTTCCACACCCGGATTCGGGCAGGAAGCACTTTTCATTTGTATAGACTGAGTGAACAGATTACAGAATTGATTTTCAGACAGGCTCCGGGAGGCTGTGACTGGAATATGCTGCTGCAAGAAAATGGAATTACTGTTCACTCTGTTCACAAAAAACACCTTGCGGAATGTCACCAGTGAACAATAATAAAATGGAGTCACAGAGTATGCCCTGACATTTAGCGGTTAATACCGGACAATACGTCTTCAATCCATTTATCCGTATTATAGTTATCATCAAAGAATTTTACGATTACCCCATAAGGCTCTTTTTCATTGGAAAAAGCATTGGCCTCATCGGTATCTACGTGCATGGCAAGGCGGTAACTCCAGTCTACACGTACTACCACATCTGCATAAATAAGAGCGCGGCCGAAGCTTTTGGTCAGGACAAAAACTTCGTCATTATCTTTGACCTTCAAAGTAACAGCATCTGCCGGAGTCATGTGAATGTGACGTTTGGCAACAATGACACCGTGATCAAGGATAAGTTCGCCCTTGGGTCCGATGAGAGTGCAGCCAGGGGAGCCGACAGTATCACCAGACTGGCGGATAAGACCGGGAAGACCGATCTTGCGGGTATCTGTAAGGGAAAGCTCAATCTGGGTTTCTTTACGAAAAGGACCTAGAATGGCCATATTCTTATACTCACCTTTAGGCCCCTTTACGGTAAGACGTTCCTGGCAGAGATACTGTCCAGGTTGGCTTAATTCCTTTATGTAATGAAGCTGGGCATCCTCTCCAAACAGGAGTTGGAAATCCTCCTGGGAAACATGAATATGCCGTGCTGAGGTTTCAATCGGTATTTTAATGCTCATGGAAATTCCTCCGATATTATATAGAGTGTGAACATCAGTACTGTTTTAACACTGCAATAGATTAAGTTTAATATTAATGAGAAAAAATAGCAAGCCTTTTTTTACAGGCACATATACAGGAGTGTATGAAATGAAAAAACATACAGACAGCGGTTTTACCTTTGATATTAAGGAAGATCATGCTGCAGTAATGGAAATTGATGGGGATCCCCAGATTGTGGAAATTCCGGAACAGATCGACGGAGTACCGGTCACAGAACTGGCTGAATATCTTTTTTCCGGGAAAAGCTGTCAGGTCATACGGATTCCCTTGGGAGTTCAGAAAATAGGCCGTTACGGTTTTTATAACTGTTGGAATCTGGAAGAGCTATGGTTTTCCAGTGATTTTACTGATCTTGGAAGTGGAGCTTTTACAGGGTGCCACAGGATCCGAAGAATGGAAGTTTTGATGAATGATGAACAATCCGGGCTGAAAGAGATCCTTTCAGAAGTTGGGGAGGAGCTGCGGGTACATTTATATGGAAAAGTGGAAGCCATGCTTTGGTTTCCGGAATATTATGAGGAAGGTGTGGAAAATACTCCTGCCAGGATATTGATGACTGAGGTGCATGGAAGCGGTCTGTATTACAGAAACTGCTTTCAGGGAAAAGTATTTCATTTTCTGGAGTATGACAAGCGTTTTGAGATGGCGAGAGCCCAGGAATCATCAGATTTCCTGAGAGAAATGGTATATGGCAGACTGAACTGGCCGACAGGGCTGACAGAACAGGCGAAAATACAGTACGAGCAGTACCTGAAGGAGCATATAGAACAGATTGCTTCTGATTTTATCCGTCAGAAAAGAGGAGAAGAGCTGGAATGGCTTCTTCACACGTATCCCCTGGAACCTGGGCAGAAAGAACTGTTTACAGGTCTGGTAAATCTGGCAGACAAAGTGAAATCTCCGGAGATTTTAAGTATGCTTATGGAGTACCAGAGACTGCATTTTCCATCGAAAAGGAGAAGTTTTGAACTATGAGTGGTTCAGAAGAGAAAAAATTGAATTCATTACATGAGGAAGATTCGTTATATAAAGCGCAGGGGGGAAAAGCTACATACCAGATAAGTCCGACATATGGGCAAAATACTTTGTACAAGGTAAATCCGGTACATGACGCCTGGGATCGTGCGTTGGCGGCAGAAAGCATCTGCCAGGATATTTTGTCCAGTGCCAGAAACCAGTTGTACCTGAATATGCGCTTTATGGACTGCGCATTGTCAGCACTTTTCTTTCAGGGAGATATGGGCGTTCATCCTGTTGGAACGGATGGAACTGTCCTGTACTATCAGCCGGAAGAACTGATGGAACAGTTCAGGAGAAGCCAGGAAAAGGTGAATCGAATCTATCTTCACAGCCTTTTACACTGCATTTTTCTCCACTGTTTTCCAGAGAAGGATGAAGAAGGAAATCCTGCTGTGGATGTCCAGTACTGGAATCTTGCATGTGACATTACAGTGGAAAATATCATTGACGGGCTTTATCTGAAATGTGTGCATCAGCCGGCATCTATGGTGAAGAGGCAGGCGTTGAAGCTGATACTGGAAGAGGGAAAGGTAATGACGGCTCAGAGAATTTACCGAAGGCTTCAGACTCTTCATTTGCCGGAAAATAAAATGCAGGAGCTGCGCCGTGAGTTTACTCAGGATGACCATGGTAAGTGGTATGAAAACCATCCAAACAGTCCTCAGATGTCCCAGCGGAAAAAGAACTGGGACGACATCCGCAACCGCATGCAGACAGAGATGGAAACTTTTTCAAAAGAAGCGGGAGAAGGCGGAGAAACTCTGGTAGACCAGCTGCGTGCCCAGAATCAAAATCGCTATGATTATAAAGAATTTCTGCGGAAATTTTCTGTTTTGAAAGAAGAAATGAAAGTTGATATGGACACTTTCGATTATATATTTTACAATTATGGAATGAATCTGTATGGCAATATGCCGCTGATCGAGCCCTTAGAAACGAAAGAAGAGCGGAAAGTGGAAGATTTTGTGATCGTTATTGACACTTCCATGTCCTGTAAAGGAGAGCTTGTCCGGAAGTTTCTGGAGGAAACCTACAGTGTGCTCAGTGAATCTGAGAGCTTTTTCAGGCGGATTCACGTACACATTCTTCAGTGTGATGAGAAAATCCAGTCTGATGTGGTGATTGAAAATGCCATGCAGTTGAAGGAATATATGTCCCATTTCACAGTGAAAGGAGGGGGCGGCACAGATTTTCGCCCTGCTTTTGCCTATGTGGAACAGCTTATGAGAGCGAAGAAGTTTACAAAACTTCGGGGACTGATTTATTTTACAGATGGTTTTGGAATTTATCCGGCAAAAATGCCTCCTTATGAGACTGCTTTTGTATTTATGAAGGAGGATTACCAGGACATTGATGTGCCGCCATGGGCGATCAGGCTGATCCTTGATGAAGAGGACCTGGAGTCTGTTTAAAAAGTCTTTCTGTGTCAGATCTCATGTAAAGCAGGATATGTAGATTAGAGCCTGTTTGAAAAATCATTCCCGCAATCTGCACGCCCCACTTTGCGGTATATTTTGCCCGAATTCGGTTGCCGTAGCCCGCTACGGCGCCCTCATCCGGACAAAATCTCCCACAAATTGTGACGCACATCTTGCAGAAAGCCTTTTTCAAACATGCACTAGAATAATACAGCCAATCTGTAAAGACGAGGAGAATATAATATTATGAACATCAAGCGAGCGAAGGAAGAAATACGCAATACAATAGAAGCTTACCTTTTGAAAAATGAATACGGGGAGTATGAAATCCCGGTTATGGCCCAGCGCCCTGTTTTTCTTATTGGCGCCCCTGGAATCGGCAAGACACAGATCATGGAGCAGATTTCCCGGGAATGTAAGGTGGGACTGGTTTCTTACACCATTACCCACCATACCAGACAGAGTGCAATTGGACTTCCTTTTATTTCCAGAAAGAATTTTGACGGAAAAGAGATGGCAGTTACAGAATATACCATGAGCGAGATCGTGGCATCCATCTATGAGAAAATCCAGGAATCCGGCCTTCGAGAGGGGATTTTGTTTATTGATGAGATCAACTGTGTTTCCGAGACACTGGCACCTGCCATGCTGCAGTTTCTTCAGTGTAAAACCTTTGGAAGCCACAAGATTCCGGAAGGCTGGCTGATCGTAGCTGCCGGGAATCCTCCGGAGTACAATAAATCGGTCCGTGAATTTGATGTGGTGACCATGGACCGTGTGAAGAAAATCCAGGTGGAGCCGGATTTTGACGCATGGAGAGAGTATGCTTACGCAAAAGGCGTTCACCCTGCAGTGATTTCCTATCTGAATACAAGACCGGCTAATTTTTATAAGATGGAGAGCACAGTAGATGGCAAAAATTTTGCTACTCCAAGAGGATGGGAGGATCTGTCCAGACTGATACGGGTATATGAAAAACTGGAGAAAACCGTGGATAAGGACGTGGTAGTCCAGTATATCCAGCATCCGCAGATTGCAAGAGATTTCGCCAGCTATCTGGAACTTTTCTACAAGTACCGTACGGATTATCAGATCGATGAGGTTTTAAGCGGCCATATTGATGATATTCTGGTAAAAAAGGCGGCACATGCTTCCTTTGATGAAAAGCTGAGTGTCACCGGACTTCTTCTTTCCAGACTGAACAAAGTCTTTGGAAATGTGCAGGAAGAAGAAGAGAAGCTTGCCAGCATTTTTGATATTTTAAAAGAGGCGAAAGAGCCTCTTATGGGAGCGCAGAAGGAGCAGCCGTTGGTTTATCTGGAGGATGTAAAGAACCGCTTCCAGTCAGACTCATTGGCAAAGAAGAAAGCAGGGCTTTTGTCCAGGGAGGACCTCCATCATGACCAGCAGGTTCTGGATACCCTGGAAAAATATGTGATGGATCTGAAGAAAGAAAATGTACAGGATGGCGAGTCTGCTTTTTCCCTTCTCAGAGGCTGGTTTAATGCGGAAAAAGAAGAATATGACAATGGTTTTGACAAGGCGGCGAAGCAGCTTGAATATGCTTTTGATTTTATGGAGAGTGCTTTTGCGGGCGGACAGGAACTTGTGGTATTTATTACAGAACTGAATACCAGCAGTCCTGCAGTGGCTTTTCTTCAGGAATATTCCTGTGAAAGATATTACCGCTACAATAAGGAACTTTTATTCCGGGAAAACACCAGAGATATTCTGGAACGGATCCGGCAGCTTGGGTAAGGAGGCTGAATGAGAAAAAGAAAACCATGGAAATTTATTTTTATTCTTCTGTTTGCAGTGGCAATTTCCCTGGGAGTCTATGTTTATCAGCAGCAGTATGAGCCGGACGATTTGTTTGTGAAGGTGGGAGAGGGAATTCTGGATAACGCTCCGGAGATTTTTTCCGGAGAGCCGAAAGAAGTCCAGGAACTGCGGAAGCAGGAGGTGGCAGATACCGACACACAGGGACTGCGCCAGGAATACTATTTTAGTCAGCTGAATGAAGAAGAACAGCGGGGCTATCGGGAAATAATAGAAGGAATCCGGGCAAAAGAGAAAGAATTTTACCTTACGATCTATGAGGATGACACTGTAAATAAGGTTTACCATGCGGTGCTTATGGATCATCCGGAGCTGTTCTGGGTGCATAACCGGAAGCAGGTATATAAAACAACCTTCTCAAATGCCAATTATTGTATGTTTTCTCCTGGTTACAGTTATACGGATGAGGAAATCCAGGAGATACAGGCAGCTGCTGACAATGCCTGTCAGGAGGTAAGTGCATTGGTCTCAGAGGGGGCGGATGATTATGAAAAGGCGAAAGCAGTTTATACTTATCTGATCGATACTGCCGAATATCAGGAATCTGAGGACGACCAGAGCATGGCAGGAATCTTTTGGAGGAGGCAGGCAGTGTGTGCCGGATATGCAGGGGCTGCCCAGTATCTGCTGGAATATCTTGGAGTGCCCTGTATTTACGTGGAAGGCAGTACTGCCGGAAGTACAGAGGGACATGCCTGGAACATTATCACTTTGAATGGAAATGATTACTATTTTGATGCGACCAACGGTGACCAGCCGGAATTTCTGGAGGGCGATGCAGTCCAGCTTGCAGAACATAAGACAATCCTGTATGATTATCTGTGTCCGTTCCCGGAGGAGTATGAGATGACATATACACCCTCTGCTGAATTTACGGTTCCGGCGTGTTCTGCAACAGATATGAATTTTTATGTGCTGAACCAGGGATGCTTTGACAGTTATGACTATCAGGAGATCCTGGCATACTGTCAGATGAGGCTGAATAATGGGGCTGCAGTAGTAAGGTTTAAATTCTCATCGCAGGAAGTTTTTGAACAGGCCAGAGCAGACTGGATCAACGGAGATGCCATTCAGGAGGCTGCAAGATATTATATGACTATATATGGAATGAGTCAGGTGGAGTATCATTATGGAATTCTGGAAAATATGAAAACGATCTATTATATGTTTTAAAAGGAAGAGGTATAAACAGATATGGTTGATATTTTAAAAAATATTATGAATATTGCATACAGAGTTCGGGATATGCAGATCGCAGGTACTTTGTCCATGGTTTTATTTGGAGTAGTGCTTGTGTTTGGAATTATGAACTGTGTACTCGGATACCGTCTTTTAAGATTTTGGATGATGATCTTTGGATTTCTCATTGGAGCAGGAATCGGATTATTTGCCATTCATCAGATCGGATTCGGAGAAAAAGTATATTATGCAGTGGGAATGATCGGTGTAGGACTGGTACTTGCCATTCTTTCCTTTGCAGTGTTTAAGGCCGGTATTTTTATTATGGGAGCAGGAATTGGGCTGACGATTACTGTATATATTATCCATCCGACCACTTCTTTCAGCTTTTTCATCTGTCTTCTGGCGGGAGTAGGTCTTGGAATGCTGGCGCTTCGCTATGAAAGAGAAGTGATCATCGTGGGAACCAGTATACTGGGTGGTATCTTAAGTGGCTTTTCTGCTGCCAAGCTGGCAAAAATGGAGGAAATTCCTTTTGGAATCATTTTTTCCATTGGGTTCGCCCTTGTGGGAATGTTGATCCAGTTTGCCATTAATAAGCCGAAATATGACGATGATTACGATGAAGATGAGGATCTGGGTAAAGTACCAGAAAGACGACAGAAACGGGAAGAAGCTGACTGGGAGGAGGTTGAAAACGAGACAAAGCGCAGAGGGAAAAAAGAGCGTGATGATAAAAAGAATCCTTCCAGGGAGCAGTACAGAAAGTATCAGGAAGAGTATGAAGATGATGATTTAGATGATGATCTGTCTGATGCAGATGACAAGGAAATTGATGAGATTCTGGATGAGTATGGCGTGGACGAGGAAGATGTGATTGAGGAATACCTGGAAGATTATTATGGCGAGAACAAGAGAAAGCCGCAGAAAAGACGGAAAAGTAAGAACAAGCGGAAAAACAGCGCCAGCCCTTATCAGAAGAACAGATAGATGAAATCCATTTTCAAACACGCTCTAGAGAGAAAGGCAGAAGAAAGTAAATAAAAACTATGAAATCCTGGAGTCAATAATGCTTCAGGATTTTGACTTATAAAGAAAACGCAGTCAATTGATTTTGAAATTGACTGCGCTTTGCTTTGTGAATTAGAATTCGATTTCCTTTAAATATCTTGCCAGAGCATCCTGCCAGGTTGGAAGAGGGGTGAATCCATTTTCTACCAGCTTCTTTTTGTTCAGACGGCTGTTAAATGGGCGTGCTGCCTTGGAAACTCCGTATTCAGCGGTGGTAACAGGAAGAACTGTTACTTTATCCTCAGCATACTCGGTATGTCCAAGCTCAACAGCCTGACGGAAGATTTCCTTAGTGAAATCATACCAGCTGATATAACCACCCTCATTGGTTGCGTGATAGTAACCGTATTTGTCAGTGAGAATCATGTCGATCATCAGGCGGGCAAGGTCATAGGTGTAGGTTGGAGTACCGATCTGGTCGTTGACAACCTTTAAAGTATCATGCGTTTTGGCAACGTTTAACATGGTCTTGATAAAGTTCTTGCCATTTTTACCAAATACCCATGCAATACGGATAATAAAAAATTTGTCAACATTGTTATAAACTGCAAGCTCTCCGTCAAGTTTCGTCTGACCGTAAACATTCAGAGGCTTGTAGGCTTTACAGTCTGGCTCCCATGGAGTGGTGCCCTGACCGTCGAATACATAGTCTGTGGAAAGATACATCATTTTGATGCCCAGCTTTTTGCAGACTTTTGCAATATTTTCAGTACCAAGAACATTTACTTTGCGGACGATTTCCTGTTTGTCCTCATCTTCAGCTGCATCTACAGCTGTCCAGGCTGCACAGTGTACCACGCCGTCCACGCCTGCTTCTGTAATGGCTTTTTCCACAGCGGAAGCATCTGTAATGTCTACAGAAATATAAGGCATTGTGGTGACAGCAGTACTATCCTGAATTCCGCTATACTCCGGGGCAAGGTCAGAGCCTACCCCTTCGTATCCGCGTTTGTTAAGTTCGTTCATTACATCATGACCAAGCTGACCGGCCACACCTGTTACAAACAGTTTCATAAAAACAGCCCTCCTTAGCGGTTGCCGTACATTTTTTCGTAGTAATTCTGATACTCTCCGGAAATAATGGTCTCCCACCATTCCTTGTTGTCAAGATACCACTGGATGGTCTTCTTGATACCGTCTGCAAATTTGGTTTCTGGCAGCCAGCCCAGTTCGTTGTGGATCTTGGTTGGATCAATAGCATAACGCATGTCATGACCCTTGCGGTCTGTTACGTATGTGATCAGGCTCTCTGGTTTTCCAAGTTCTTTGCAGATGATCTTAACGATGTCGATGTTTTTCATTTCGTTGTGTCCGCCTACATTGTAAACCTCACCAACACGTCCTTTGTGGATGATCAGGTCGATAGCGCGGCAGTGATCCTCAACATACAGCCAGTCACGAACATTCTCACCTTTTCCATAAACAGGAAGTGGCTTGTCATTTAATGCGTTGGCGATCATAAGCGGAATCAGTTTTTCCGGGAAATGATATGGGCCGTAGTTGTTAGAGCAGCGGCTGATGGATACAGGAAGTCCATAGGTTCTGTGGTAAGCAAGTACCAGAAGGTCAGCAGATGCCTTGGAAGAACTGTATGGGCTGCTTGTGTGAATCGGAGTCTCCTCTGTGAAGAACAGGTCCGGTCTGTCAAGTGGCAGATCACCGTAAACCTCATCAGTGGAAACCTGATGGTAACGTTTGATTCCGTATTTACGGCAGGCATCCATAAGAACAGCAGTACCGATGATGTTTGTGTTCAGGAAAACCTCAGGGTTCTCGATGGAACGGTCAACGTGGCTCTCAGCCGCGAAGTTTACAACCATATCCGGATGTTCTTCCTCAAAAAGCTTGTAAACTGCTTCACGGTCTGTGATGCTCTCTTTTACAAAACGGAAGTTTGGGTTGTCCATAACCGGTGCCAGAGTAGAAAGATTACCTGCATAGGTAAGGCAGTCCAGACAGATGATGCGGTAGTCCGGGTATTTTTTTAACATGTGGAAAATGAAGTTGCTTCCGATAAATCCGGCACCGCCGGTAACGATAATATTCATGATATAATTCTCCTTTGATTTTTATAATTAGTGAAGTACGTCCATATATTTGCCATCCAGTACGTCCTTCAGATACTGACCATACTGATTCTTCTTCAGCACGTTGTAAACTTCCATAACTTCTTCTCTGGAAATCCAGCCGTTTAAGTAAGCAATTTCCTCAAGGCATGCAATCTTACGGTGCTGATGGGTTTCTACTGTTTTTACAAAATTAGTTGCGTCTACAAGACTCTCATGTGTACCTGTGTCAAGCCATGTGAAGCCCTGACCAAGAAGCTCTACATTTAACTGACCTTTTTCCAGGTAAATACGGTTCAGGTCTGTGATCTCCAGCTCACCGCGGGCGCTTGGTTTCAGGTTCTTTGCATACTCAACAACTTTGTTGTCATAGAAGTAAAGACCTGTTACACAATAGTTGCTCTTCGGATGCTCTGGTTTTTCTTCGATGGAAATGGCTTTGCCTTCCTGATCGAATTCAACGATACCGAATCGTTCCGGATCGTCTACATAGTAGCCGAATACAGTAGCACCTTTTCCTGAGCTTGCATTCTCAACAGCGGCTTTTAGACGCTTCTTAAGACCGTGTCCTGCGAAAATGTTGTCTCCAAGAACCATGGCAACCGTGTCATTTCCAATGAACTCTTCGCCGATGATAAATGCTTGTGCAAGTCCATCCGGGCTTGGCTGTACAGCGTAAGTAAGAGATACGCCGAACTGATGACCGTCACCAAGAAGCTCCTTGAAACGTGGGGTATCCTGTGGAGTGGAAATGATCAGGATATCACGGATCCCTGCGTTCATAAGAACGGACATTGGATAGTAGATCATTGGTTTATCATAAATTGGAAGCAGCTGCTTGGATGTGACCATAGTCAATGGGTAAAGTCTGGTACCGGATCCACCGGCTAAAATAATTCCCTTCATAATTTCGTTCTCCTTTGTTGGATTTGCTATATTGTTCCTATTGTGAACAATATCTGATTTATGCTGTCAGGTGCATGATTTCGTAGTCGTTCATGAATGCTGCCGGATTTTGGGCAGCATTTGTTTGCCCTGACCTGAGTCTGTAGCTACATTATAAAAGGTGACCTTACGTTACCTTCAAGACCTTTTTTACAATTATTTCAAGTTTGTTACTTTTTCACAAAGAAATACCCCTGCATCCTTGGTGATATGGAACCCATTTTCTGTCTTTTTCTTAACAAGGGCGCGAAAATCCTTGTAACGGTCTGGCAGATACTGGTTCTGATTGCCGTGGCAGGAGAGAATATAGGAAATTAAAGGTTCCGCATCGGTGACAATCAGTTCGTCCTCATAGGATTTCCAGGTAATCTGCTGAAAATAAGGGGAAAGGATATCCGTTCCATTTTCCCTGCCAAAGCGTTCGTACAGTTTATCTGCGGAGAGGGCAATCCTTTCATCGAAGGACTGGACTAGAAGGCTGACCTCCCGCATATGTCTGGAACCGTAGGTACTGCAAAGAAAACGTCCGCCTGGCTTCAGGATTTTTGTTACATTTTTGCACACCTTTCCAATGTCGTCACAGTAAAAAAGTACATGATTGGCAATGACCAGATCAAAGGTGCCAATCCTTGGAGGAATGTTGTGACAGTCAAAAGCTTTGAAAGAAAAACGGGGATCTTCTCCGCCAATGGCACGCCTGGCGTCACGGAGCATACCCTCGGAAATATCAGAAAGGGTAATGTGTATGTTCCCTGGCAGTTTTGATAAGTTCTGGGTCCAGAGAGCTCCGTCACCGCATCCAAGCTCCAGAATATTCATTCCCTCATGAATCTGGCACTGCTGGCAGATCCAGGGAAACCAGCCTTCCTGGTTTACAGAATAAAGACTGTGCAGGTTGATCCTGGAAGAAATGTTGGAAGCATTCTGGTACTGATTTTTCAGACTTTTTTCCATGACAGTCAGATGGATCAGGTCCAGCATACGGCTCCAGTCCACGGTATGTTCCTCAGAAATGGCCTGGGCAGTATCTTTCAGTGTTTTTTCCACAAGCTGCATCTGTTCAATCCGGTCCTGTACAAGCTTCAGCTGTACATTCAGGGCATTGAGCATAAAATGGCTGTCCGGGTCTTCGATAGTCATCTCCCGGATATCCTCCAGGGAAAATCCAAGATATTTTAGCAGCAGGATCTGCTGCAGCCTTGCAAAGTCCGTGTCAGTATAAAATCTTGCGCCGGACTCGGATACAAGAGAAGGTTTCAGAATATCGTGCTGGTCGTAATAGCGGATGGTCCGCAGTGTTACTCCAGCCATCCGGGCAAACTGACCGGAAGAGTAGTAGCCGTCTTTTTTCAAAAAAACACCTCCTGGATTGCCAAATGTTATATTATATTATAGGGAAAATTTATCTGGGGTGCAATGGAAAGTTTGAGGCAGGTTATGGTTTATTACACTTACAAAAGAACAGCTTGCGGAATATTACTGGCAGATCCTGTCGCAAAGAGGCGAACGCTTTTCCTTGTGCTTTTTTTATCTGTGTGCTACCCTTTAAGCAAGGTCAGCGGGGCCGAAGATGAATCTTAAAACTGGCAGTTCTGTCAGTCTTTTTCCACAATAAAATGTAAGGAAGAGAAGAAAAAAGGACAGGAGGTTAACATGAACCTATTCGATTTTACCTACTGCGGTAATTATAACCGGCAGATCCAGAACCTGGCCAGGATATCCCCTGAGAAGTGGAGTTTTGGGCAGTCCGGGGATAACGGGATCCTGAAAGGTTATCTGGAAAATACATTCCGCAGACTGTATGAGGAAGGAAAAGTACGGGAAGAGAAAGAATATGCCCTTTTTCATACAGGACTCTTTAATCAGTATTATCAGCCAATTTATGCTTATTTTGTTCCAAATGTAGTACCGGACAGACAGAAATGGTATCTGGAAGGATTTTATACAGACTACTCGCTTTTAAAAATAAAAATCACGGATCTGCCGCCCAGGGCTTCCTATGTGGAAAATCCTTCCGATCTGGTGTTTGATACCAAGCTGCCGGTGGTGCCTCAGTATGAGCATATTTTTGATGATGAGGAAAATGTGCAGCGGCTTCCTTCCGCAGTGAGGGAGAGCGGCATGCGGGTACAGCTTTTTGATGGAGCCTTACAGCAGACCAGACGGATACTGGAGTCAGACTACAAGGCTGCCATTCCTCAGTATTATAACCATTCCATTCAGCTTTTAATCCCAATCTGCCTTCAGAATCCGGGAATTCCGGATCTGGCACTGGCCTGTATGAAAACTCCGGATGGGACCAAATATCTGGGACGAACCTGTCTGACTCTCCGGATGGCCTATCACAATGCCAGACTGCTTGCAAGGCTGGACGGGAGCTGGCTGAGGGCGTGAAGAAGTTAGAGAAAATGAAATACCTTCAAAGAGGATATTGGAACAGTAATCGGAAAGCTGCAGTTTCCTGGCAATGTCCTGCTGTTATGGGGCAGATTGTGAACAGGGATAAAGAGTGTGAAAGAACTGTGACTTTCTTTCGGAAAAACTGTTCAAAATATATAAAACGTGTTACAATATAAAACTATCACAGAGAGAAAATCAGAGGTAAGGACTACATAAGACAGCAAGTCCTGGATCGATCAGAGAGGCAGGAATCAGACCTTGGATTTTCTTATGGAACACAGGAGAATGTATGAGAATCGAATTAAAAGACGAAAATCAGGAAGAACCGCAGAAAATTGATGAGAACGACATCCGTTACAAACACGAGACCGATCTGACGAAGAAAGAGAAGCGTGAACTTGAGAAAATGAAGCTTGCCAGTATGGGCTGGAAGGGAAAGCTTCAGTATATCTGGGCCTATTATAAGCCTCAGATGGCAGCCATTGTGGCGGTGATCGCCATAGCCTTTTTTGTAAAAGATCTTTACGAAAATTCCAGGATCCATACAGCACTTACGGTTATGGTAATTGACTCCTACGGAACGAAGCAGGAGGAAGCCGAAGAAAAGGTAGAGAAAGCGCTGGGAATCCAGGATGATCCATATGAAATCGTCACAGTAGACGAAAGCCTGCGCACCGGTGAAGACGGAGTTGCATTGGAATCCTACAGCCAGATGGCCTTTACCACCAAAGTATCTGCCAGGGCAGTGGATGTGCTTATTGGTTCCGAAGATTATATGGACGGTTTTGAGTTCAAAGATGAGTATTTTATGGATCTGACAGAGCTTTTGCCAGAGGATGTTTACCAGGTATTTGGGGAGCAGGATGACAAATACAGCATTACCATTGATTCTGATGAACTGGCAGAGGAACTTGAGGTGACCTATGAGCCTGTTAAGATCGGAGTTCTCGCTAATTCAGAGAATGTGGAGAATGCAGTGAAATGGCTGACGAAACTGGCAGAAGAATTATCGTAAATAATGAAGGGAGACGTGTGAAAGCTGCCGCGTCCCCCTTCCTTTTTCTGTAAAAATAGGCCGGATTTTCTGGGTGCATTTCACATCAAAGCTTTTTCAGATAGTGTTTTTCAATAAAAGAGAGAACTCCATATAGCCCCATGGCAATCAGACACAAAACCACAATGGACATCAGCACCCAGGTAAGCTTGAAGAAGTGCGTCTGCAATCTGAAAGAAAAATTATGTAAAATTTAGAAAAAATTTCGTAAAAATGTCAATAGGATATTTGACCGAAATAAGGTATCCTAAACAGACAGAAGAGATTTTAAAGGATAACAGGAGAGAAGGATATGAAGGTTTTGCTGGCCGGGAATACCGGTTATGTGACAGAAGAATTTGTAGAAGAAGCATTTCCAGAATGTCAGGTGATGGTACTTGGAAATAAAATGCTAAAGACAGTCCGGAGAAGGGAACTCATTTCCAGACCATTTCCCAGGACGGAACTGGAATTTGGAGATATTTTTCGGACATACGAATTTGAAGCTGTGGTATACTTTTCTAATTATCTGACCTTACATGGAGAACTGGAAGGGGAAGCAGAGAATCTGCGCAAGATCCTGCAATACTGCAGGAAAGGGGTTCAAAGCCACTTCCTTTACGTGACAGGACCAGAGGGAATGTATGATGTACCAACAGGTAAGACTCTGCTGGTACAAAATGCAGAGGATGTGTGCAGACGCTATGCGGGACTGTACGGTCTGACGGTGAAAATACTGCGAGTACCCTATTTATATTCCGGAACCTATAAAAAAGATTTCTTTTACAGAATTTTCCAAGCTTCGAAAGAGAGCCAGAAGCTGTTTTTCCAGGAAGCTCCGGAGCAGAAAGCCTGTTTTTTATATTCTATGGATCTGGCAGAACTGATGTACAAGCTTTTTGATAACTGGAATGATGAGGAAGAGGTATTGAATGTTCCAGATGTATTTGACATCTGTTTTCAGGATGTGACCGAAGAACTGAAAAAGGTTTTATCCCCGGTCTCCATTATCTATAAAAGCAGTGCCGTTGTAGAAAAAATAAAAGAAGACGACAGACAGATCCGAACAAACTATAACTGGTTTCCAAAGATTTCAGTATTAGATCATATTTCGGAAATGTATAAAGAATATAATGAATACACAAAAAACAATGGGGGAAAAGTAAGCTGGCTTACCAGACTTTTCAATCAGAACCAAAGATGGCTGCGGGTATGTGAGTTTGTGGTCTGCTTTCTGGCGTTCGAATTTTTGCAGCGTCTTCTGGGAAATCAGGCTCAGTTTAAGATGATTGATCTGCGTCTTGTGTTTATTGTCTTGTTTGGAAGTCTTTACGGTCTGGGATATGGAATTGCCGGAGCAGCAGCCCAGACAGTATCCTTGCTTCTGGCATATGAAAGCCAGGGAACAAAGTGGTATACCCTTTTTTACGAACCAGCTAACTGGATCCCATTTATCTTTTATTTTGCTGCAGGTGCCGTGTGTGGTTATGTGCGAATGAAAAACAGGGAAAATCTGGAATTTATATCAGAGGAGAATCAGCTGATCCGGGAAAAATTTCTCTTTATGCGTGATCTGTACCAGGCGACCCTTCAGGACAAAAAAAGATACAAAAAACAAATTCTGGGCAGTAAAGACAGCTTTGGAAAGATTTTTGACATTACCAGGAAGCTGGATATTGTACAGCCAGAGGAATTGTTTATTGAAACGATGCACATTATGGAAGAGGTTCTGGAGAATGAAACCTTTGCGTTTTATTCCCTCAGTCAGAAAAACGGCTATGGCAGGCTGGAAGCTGCATCTCCCAAGTCTCAGGGAATGTACTCTGCTTCTGTCAGATTAAGTGAGTATACGCTTGCCCTGGAAACCCTGGAAAAAGGGCAGGTATGGGCAAATCGGGATTTTATAAAAGGTTATCCCATGTATATGGCTGGTATCCGGAAAGAAGGCAGTCTGGTGATGTTGATCTGTATTCAGGAGGTAAAAAACGGACAGCTGACTTTATACTATATGAATCTGTTTCAGATTTTATGTGGTCTGGTAGAAACATCACTTTTACGTGCTCTTGAATATCAGGAAGCCACGGAATACAAGAAATATGTAGAGAATACGAGGATCCTGAAGCCGGAATACTTTGAAAAAAGTCTGGAACTTCAGCATTCTATGCGTGAGCAGAAGATGGCATCCTATATCCTTCTGAAACTGAAGTATGGGAATATGACCATTGAGGATGCGGATGAGGCACTGGACCGCTGTATCAGAGAAAACGATATCCGTGGTATTTCTCCAGAAGGGGAGTTGTATCTGATCCTGACCCAGGCAGATGACAAGGCATTGCCAGTCATCCTTGAACGTCTGAAAAGAAATGGATTTGAGGGAAAGGTGCTTGATGTTCCGGTAGGAAAAGAGACAGCAGGAGTGGAATCATGACAAAAACAGCAATTGGAATCACGGCACTGGCGATTCATCTGATCATCTGCATACTGATCTGGTCAGGAATACGCACAGGATTTCTGAAAGCAAAGATGTACATGCTGTCTCTTGCCGTATTTGTACCAGTCTGGGGACCGGTGTGTGTCCTGCTCATACATTTTCAGCTTTTTTCCGGTACGGATCAGGTGAAAACAGTGGGAGTTGAAAAGCTCAGGGTTAACGAGGAAATTTATAAGAACATGTTTCCGGCCATGGAGGAAAATGACAGGGATGTGGTTCCTCTGGAGGAGGCCCTTCTTCTGAATGATTCTTCCAGGCGCCGGGAACTGATCATGAACGTTCTGAATGATAACCCGGGGGAATATGTGGAATTATTAAAGCAGGCACGAATGAATGAGGATGTGGAGGTAGTCCATTATGCGATTACAGCCATGGTGGAACTGTTCAAAGAATATGATTACAGATTACAAAAAATTGAGAAAAAATATACGAATGATCCAGATGATCCTGTTATTCTGGAGGAGTACTGTGATTTCCTGAAAGAATATCTGAGTCAGGGCTTTATGGAGAAGCAGATGGAACAGATTTACAGAAACCAGTATACCCAGCTTTTGTTAAAACAGCTGGAACAAAAGGTGAATCTCCATACCTGTGTCTGCCTGATGGAAAATCTTATGGTGCAAAGGGATTTTTTTCTGGCAGAAAAAATATTGAAAATCATGGATCAGAACTGGCACAGAGGTGAAGAATACTGGATCTGGAAAATTCGGTATCTGGCAGAACGGAAAATGGGGAAAGAACTGAAACAGAGCTTACAGGCATTGAAGGAAGAGCATATCTATCTTTCTTCCAGAGGAAAGGAGGCACTGGGATTTTGGCTGGATGGATCAAAAAAGTGAAAGCTTTTCAATTTAAGGGAATTCTGGTGATCCTGGGCTGTTTTCTGCTTATAGGAGCCATTCTGTTTGCAGAACGATCCGGTCTGTCCTACCGGGAAAAGGCAAAGAAACTGACTTATCTGGATGCAGATAAAGTGGTTACGGAAGAAACTGCGATAAAGACACTAAAGCCAACCTGCCTTGTTCTTACAGACAGCAGTCAGGCGAACAGCACCATGGCGTGGATCCAGTTCGAGCAGATCTTTAAGGACATGAAGGTGGGTACTGATCTGGTTGATGTAAATCATGAAAGTATACCGGATGATCTGTCTGATTATGAGACTGTGGTCGTTCTTTTAAGCGATTTAAGTCCGCTGAAAGAAAATGTGCTGAAGATCAGCGACTGGGTAAAAGAAGGCGGAAGTGCCATGTTCGCCCTTACTCTTCAAAAGGATACTTATGTATCCCTTATTGAGCAGAAGCTTGGAATTGTATCCTCAGGTTACACAGATGCCATGGTAAACAGCATTTATTTCGACAGTGAGTTTCTCGTCGGAGGCGGAAAAGCATACAAAGTCACAGACGGCTACGAATCGGCCTGGGCAGTGGAGCTGAGTCAGCGTGCAAGGGTATACGCCTGGGCAGATGATACGTCAGGCGTTCCTTTGATTTGGGAAGCTGATTATGGAAACGGAAAGTTTGTAGTAGATAATTTTGGGTTTTATGAAAAAGCTTTCAGAGGCTTTTTTGCTGCATCCTACAGTCTTCTTACAGATGTGGGGGTATATCCGGTGATCAACGGATCCGTCTTTTATCTGGATGATTTTCCCTCCCCTGTTCCAAATGGAGATGGAACTTATGTAAAAAGGGATTATGGCACCAGTATTGCAGATTTCTATACCAATATCTGGTGGCCGGATATGATCGCCCTTGCTACGGCTCACAATGTGCAATATACAGGAGTTATAATAGAAAATTATGAGGATGAAACAGACGGAGAGACGGAACGCCAGGATGATGTACAGCGGTTCCAGTATTTTGGAAATATGATCCTTCATCAGGGCGGGGAACTGGGTTATCACGGTTATAATCATCAGCCGCTCAGCTTGTCAGACACGGATTATGGAGATGCACTTCCCTATAAGACCTGGACAAGCTTTTCTGCCATGGAAAAAGCAATGAAAGAGCTGATGGATTTTGGAAAGGAAATGTTTCCGGAGACTACCATGTCTGTTTATGTTCCTCCTTCTAATGTTTTGTCAGAAGCGGGAAGGAAACTGCTGGGTTCCCTGTATCCCAAGATCCGTACTATTGCCAGCAATTATTTTTCCGGCGACTATGCTTATGTGCAGGAGTTTGAAGTGGCTGAAGATGGAATCGTAGAACAGCCGCGTATTATTTCCGGTGCGATCATTGACGATTATATGCAGATGGCTGCTTTGTCTGAGTTGAATATGCATTTTGTAAATACACATTTTATGCATCCGGATGACCTTCTGGATGAGGACAGAGGCGCTGCCCTTGGCTGGGAAAAGCTGAAAAAACGTCTGGATGAATACATGACCTGGCTGAATGAAGCAGCACCGGCACTTCGAAATCTTACAGGCTCCCAGCTATCCGGTGCCATTGAAAGATATGGTGCCCTGACCGTGGAGAAATACATTACAGACAAGAAAGTGCATCTTCATCTGGGAAATTTTTACGATCAGGCGTATCTGATGGTGAGAATGAATAAAGGAACTCCGGTGCGTGTGACTGGTGGAGACTTGACTCAGGCTGCTGGGAATCTGTATTTGCTGAGCGCAGAACAGGAAGATGTGTACATTGAGTTCGAATAAATATAATGACAGCAGTGTCAAAAGGTCTTTTACTATTGGTAACATAAACATATGTATTGAAAATGCAGATAAAAGGAGAAAACAGTGAGAATCTGTCTGGTTTTGGAAGGGTGTTATCCTTATGTGTTCGGCGGTGTTTCCACATGGATGCACCAGTATATCAATCAGATGCAGGAGCATGAATTTGTGCTCTGGGTTATTGGTGCAAATGCAGAAAAAAGAGGAAAATTTGTCTATGAACTTCCAGAGAATGTTGTGGAGGTTCATGAGGTTTTTCTGGATGATGCGCTCCAGGTGAAAGAAAAGGGGAAAATGTCCCATATTTTTTCCGAAAAAGAACTAGAAAGTCTGAGCGAGCTGATGCAGATGAGGAGACCGGACTGGGAGACGTTGTTTTCCCTGTATCATGATAAACATTTAAACCCTATGGCTTTTTTGAAAAGTGAGACTTTCCTTGATCTCCTTATAAAAATCTGTAAAGAACAGTATCCGTATATTGCTTTTGCAGATGCCTTTCACACCATGCGTTCCATGCTTCTTCCTGTTCTGTATCTTATGGGAAGTGAAGTGCCAGAGGCGGATGTGTATCATGCCATATGTACCGGGTACGGCGGACTTCTGGCCTGTCTGGGCGGCTATGTGTACAAAAAGGATGTTCTTCTTACAGAACATGGAATTTATACAAGGGAAAGAGAGGAGGAGATTATCCGTGCCAAGTGGGTGGTTCCATCCTTTAAGAAACAGTGGATCGCTTTCTTTTATATGCTGTCAGATATGATCTATCAGAGGGCATTTCGTGTGACCTGTCTTTTTACAAATGCAATGCGCACTCAGATTCAGATGGGCTGTGCACCTGGGAAGTGCCGGGTTATTGAAAATGGGATCGACTATGACAGGTTGTCCGGAATCCCTTTGAAAGAAGAGGATGGCTGGGTAGATATTGGAGCAGTAGTAAGGCTTGCTCCTATCAAAGATATCAAGACCATGATCTACGCTTTTTTTGAACTGTCTGCACATGTAAAAAATGTACGCCTTCACATTATGGGAGGAGTCGATGATGAAGAATATGCACAGGAATGTTACGAGCTGGTGAAACAGCTGAAGCTGGAAAACATTATATTTACAGGGCGTGTGGACATTGTAAAATATATGGAGAAACTGGATTTTACCATCCTTACCAGCATTTCAGAAGGACAGCCCCTGTCTGTGCTGGAATCCTTTGCTGCAAGACGTCCCTGTGTTACCACAGATGTAGGCTGCTGTCGGGAACTTCTGGAGGGAAAGGAAGAGGATGTGTATGGAAAGGCAGGCTATTATGTGGCACCTATGTACCGTGACGGACTGGCTCTTGCCATGGAGAAGATGTGTGAATCCAGAAGCAGGCGGCTTCGTATGGGGAAAAATGGACAGGCGCGGGTAAAGGCTTATTACAGACAGGAACGCATGATCCGTCTGTACAGGGAGCTTTATGAGGAGGTGATACAAAAGAATGGCCGGAATCGGATTTGAACTAAAAAAACTGTTTAACAGCCGGGGACTGTTTGCTTCCTTCAGAGCTTACGGATATGCGGGAGTCGTATGTACCGGTCCAATGCTTCTTGGAATTGTATTGCTTCTTGGTGTTATGTATCTTTGTGATAAAACAGGAGGCAGCAGACACAGCCGGGAACTTCTGGTGTGTATGATCACGTATACCCTTTTGTTTTCCCTGACAGTTACCAGTTTTTTGTCTATGGTAGTTACCAGGTTTATTGCGGATATGCTGTACGAAGAAAAATACGATATGGTATTGCCTTCTTTCTGGGGCTCTACAGGGATCATGCTGGTGGCCGGCGGGATCCTGTATGGAATTTTCCTTATCTTTTCCGGAGCAGGACTTCTGGACGGATTGCTGTGTCTGTGGCTTTTTGGAGAGCTGACCGTTACCTGGAATGCAATGAGTTATCTCACTGCAATCAAAGATTACAGAGGAATCATGCTGTCATTTACAGCTGCTATTGTGATCACATTTATATCCGGCTGGGTATTGCTGATGCTGGGAATTCCCCATGTGGAAGCTCTTCTGATTGCAGTGGCTGTGGGATATGGAGTGATGCTTTTGTGGGATGTGATCCTTTTGTATCAGTATTTTCCCCAAGGGGAAAAGGGTGCCTTCCTTTTCCTAAGATGGGTGGATCAGTTTCTGCCTCTGGCATTTACCGGTTTTTTTATCAATATTGGACTGTTTGCCCATTTGGTGATCATGTGGGTCGGACCGCTTCAGGTACAGGTGCAGGGACTGTTTGTTGGTGCACCCTACCATGATGTGCCAGCTCTTGTGGCATTTCTTACGATTTTGGTAACAACAGTAAACTTTGTGGTTTCTGTGGAGGTGAATTTTTATCCGAAATATAAAAATTACTACAGTTTATTTAATGATAAAGGTGCTGTAGGAGATATTACCCAGGCAGGTGAGGAAATGTTAAAGGTATTGAATGTGGAATTGAAATACACGGCCTTGAAGCAGCTCCTTGCTACAGCACTTGCTATTTCTCTTGGCGGACTGCTCCTGGAGTATGTGCCGCTTGGGTTTAACGATCTTATGGAAGGGTATTTCAGAACCCTCTGCGTGGGATATGGCATTTATGCAGTGGCAAATACCATACTTCTGCTGCTTTTATATTTTACAGATTACAAAGGAGCGCTGGCGGCCTCCGGATGTTTTGCAGGAGGAACTGTGCTGTTTACAGTAATATCCCTGTTTTTCCCAAGAGTATATTATGGTTTCGGGTTTCTCACAGGCAGCGCAGTGTTTTTTCTGATTGCAGCCTTTCGTCTGGACTATTACACAAAGAGGCTGCCCTATTATATTTTGAGTGTACAGCCTGTGGTGGCCAGGGAAAAAAGAGGAAAGTTTTCCAGACTTGGTTTTTTCCTCAGCAAAAAACTGGAAAGGAGTCAGAACAGTGAAAAAATATAGAAAACTTGCATGTATTCTTGCCGGAAGTATGACCATGTCTTTATTCGCAGGCTGTATAGGAAATGGAGATGTAGTGCCGGAAGAAAAAAATGAGAGCACAGATACAGAAGAACCGACAGCATCCGAAACGTCACAGGAGATAAAAAAAGCAGAATCCCGGGATATTGACCAGGTTCATTTAAGAGATAAGGACAGTCTTTATGAAAACGATGACGATACCAGCGTGGTTACCATGTACCTCATTGTTTCAAAGGGGAATTCTTCAGAAAATACAGATCATACATGGGAAGAAATCAATAGTTATTCTGTCTATGATTATGAAGAGATGGGAGTAGACAGATATCAGGCGGCTGCACTTTTACAGATAGGGAATGAGAATGGTCCGACAGAGGGAATGGTAGGATATGGGGAGAATATTCCCAATGCCACGGTACAGATCCGTGGGCAGACTTCAAGCCGGAATGCCCAGAAAAACTATAAGATTGAGCTGAAGAAAAATAAAGGAACCTGGCGCGGGCAGAGAACCATTAATCTGAACAAGCATATGACAGAAGGAATGCGGTTTCGGAACAAGCTCGCCTATGACCTGCTGAAGGGCATTCCCCAGCTGATCAGTCTGAGAACACAGTTCGTCCATCTGTATGTAAAAGATACCACAGATGGTTCTGCTGACGCTGAATTTGAGGACTATGGCTTGTATACCCAGGTAGAGCAGCTGAATAAGACTGGATTGAAGAATCATGGACTGGATTCCAATGGACAGCTTTATAAAATTAATTCTTTTGAATTTTACAGATATGAAGATGTGATAAAACTCCAGGATGATCCATCCTACGACAGTGCTGCTTTTGAAAAATTGCTAGAGATAAAGGGAAGTACCGATCATAGGAAACTGATTCAGATGCTTGAAGCAGTAAATGACTACAGTATACCAATTGACACGGTTCTGGAAGAATACTTTGATGAGGAAAATATTACATATTGGATGGGATTTCAGATTTTGATGGGAAATGTGGATACCCAGAGCCGAAACGTGTATTTATATAGTCCATTAAATTCAGATACCTGGTATTTTATTCCCTGGGATAATGATGGCAGTCTGATGAGACCTGAATATAAGATAACCGGTTTTAGTGATCAGAAAAGCTGGGAATCCGGCGTTAGTAACTATTGGGGAAATGTACTGTTCCAGAGATGTCTGAAATCAGAGCGTTTCCGGGAAAAGCTGGATGAGGCCATTCTGGATCTGAAAGAATATCTCAGTGAAGAGAGACTGGGCACTATGATTGAAAAATACAAGACTGTGGTGAAGCCGTATCTTTATGAGATGCCGGATGTGTTTTATGCACCTCTTACCAGTGAACAATACGATGAGCTTGCTGCATCACTTCCGGAAGAAATAGAAAAAAATTATCAGCTCTATGTAGAAAGTCTTAGTAAGCCTATGCCGTTTTATATTGGTGTTCCTGTTGCAGAGGGAAATAAAATGAAAATAAACTGGGATAATTCCTATTCCTTTGACGCGGAGGATATTACTTATTCTGTAGAGATAGCAAAGGATTATCTTTTTCAGGATGTGATCTATACACAGGATGGTCTTATGATCCCGGAAACGGAGCTGGAGCTTCCGGAAGCAGGACAGTATTTTATCCGTGTGCGTGCAACCAATGAAAAGGGAAAAACACAGGATGCTTTTGACTATTATGTTACAGATGAAGGAAAGCAGTATGGCATGAGGTGCATTTATGTAACGGAAGATGGTCAGATCGAGGAAGATATTTATGAGGAATAAAAGCAGGGAAGCATTTCGAAATGAATGGAAGTATCTGATCAGTACCAGTGAAAAAGAAATGCTTATGCTCAGGCTGAAGCCATTTCTACAGCCGGATCCCCATGCCGGGGAAGGGGGATATTGTATCCGCAGTCTGTATTTTGACGATTACTGGAATAGTGCATATGCGGAAAAGGAAGCCGGTGTACTGATGCGAAAAAAATACAGGATCCGGATTTATAACAATAATGACAAATTTATCAAACTGGAGCGGAAAAAGAAGTTTGGAAGTTATATTTACAAAGAGAGTGCACCGCTTACAAGAGAAGAGGTGGAGAAAATCCTGAAGGGGGACTATGCGTTCCTTTTGTACAGTCCCCACTCTCTATGCCGGGAATTTTACATAGAATGTACCTGCAATATGATGCGGCCAAGGACCATTGTGGATTACGAACGGATTCCCTGGATCCTGGATGCCGGAACGGTAAGGATCACCTTTGATTCAGATGTGAGAGCGGCTATTGGCAGTTATGATATTTTTGATCCTGGATTGCCTGCTTTGTCTGTGCTGGAACCTGGAAAACTGATTCTGGAAGTGAAGTTTACAGAAATGCTTCCCCAGCTTTTACGCGATGTTCTGCCACCGCCAGCAGCGGAATTTACAGCAGTTTCCAAATATGTACTCTGTTATGAGAAAACCAGGTATATGAATGGATTCGAGTACTGGTATGAGACATAAAAAGAAAACGTATAACTGTGAACTATGTTCACAAAAAATATCTCGCAAAATACTGCCTTCTGAATAATTACAAAAAAGCACAAAGAGATAAGTGGAGGAATTTTTTATGAGTGTAAAGGACATGATCAAAAAATCAGTTCTGGAATCCGGAGCGTTTACCAATTATGATGTTCCGGGGATTCTCACAGCTCTTGCGGCGGCTCTGCTGTTAGGGGCGCTGATCTATCTGGTATACCGGAAGTTTTACGCAGGAGTTGTTTTTTCAAGAACATTTGCTGTTACTCTGGTTGGAATGACAGTGCTTACCTGTATGGTAACCTTGGCTATCAGTACCAATGTGGTAATTTCACTTGGTATGGTAGGAGCGTTGTCCATTGTCCGTTTTCGTACAGCAATTAAGGATCCTATGGATCTTTTGTATTTGTTTTGGGCAATCACCACAGGAATTACGGCTGGAGCGGGAATGTATGTCCTGGCGCTTCTGGCGGCTGCGATTATGATCCTGATGATTGTATTGTTTTATCACAAACAGCAGAGAGGAAAAATCTATATTGCAGTGATCCACTATACAGGAGACCAGGCAGGGGATGAGGTAATCCGCTGCTTTGGAAAAAGAAAGTATTTTGTCAAATCCAAGACCATGCGCAAAGAAAAAACAGAGATGGCAGTGGAATTGTACTGCCGACAAAATGACATGGATTTTATGGAAAAAATCCGCAGCATTGAAGATGTAGAAGATGTCACTCTGATTCAGTATAATGGGGAATATCACGGATGAAAAAGATTCTGGCAGCAATGTTGCTGATTCTGATAGTCATTCTGGCAGCTGGCGCAGGTTATCAATGGTGGTCTTCCGGAAATGGAAACAAAAAGCAGTTTCAGAAATCCCAGGAGATTTTTGGAAATCCGCTTATGGGATATGCACCAAGTGCCTGGTATGAGAATGTGTCAGAGGATATTTCGCTTTTGTATATGGACATTACCTGGGCAGAATTAGAGCCGGAAGAAGGGGTGTATGCCTGGGATTCCATAGAAGAGGAAAACCAGATAAACAGGTGGAAAAAAGAAGGAAAGCATCTGATCCTTCGTTTTGTCTGTGACATTCCAGGTGATGAGAAACATATGGATATCCCCCGGTGGCTGTATGAGAAGACGGGGGAAGACGGAACCTGGTATGACGGTGAATATGGAAAAGGATATTCACCGGATTACAACAATAAGGTTTTTATAGAAGAGCATGAGAAGGCAATCAAAGCCCTTGGAGAGCATTTTGGAAAAGACGGGCTGATCAGTTATATTGAGCTGGGAAGTCTTGGACATTGGGGAGAGTGGCATGTAAATTACAGCGAGGGGATTACGAGAATCCCTGAGGAAGCTGTAAGAAACCAGTATATTATGCCCTGGCTGGAAGCTTTTCCCGGCGTAAACATGCTTATGAGAAGACCTTTTCATATTGCAGAAGCTTATGGAATGGGGCTTTATAATGATATGACCGGGCATAAAGAGTCCACAGAAGAATGGTTGACCTGGATTCAGGAAGGTGGAGATTATGGACAGGCAGAGGAGAAAGATGCGCTTGGCAGTATGCCAGACTTCTGGAAGACAGCTCCATCGGGCGGTGAATTTACCAGCTCTGTTTCCATGGAACAGATGCTGGTGACAGATCTGGAACAGACTGTAGAATTGGTCCGGAAGTCTCACACTACATTTTTAGGTCCGAAATATGCAGACAGTCAGTATAAAGATGGCTATGACAAAGTGCTTTTGAATATGGGGTACCGCCTGTGGATCTCAGAAGCTGCCTGGAAAAGGGAGGGGCAGGAAAATTGCCTGTGCCTGACCTGGAATAATGACGGCGTTGCTCCGTTTTACAAAAACTGGCCAGTATATCTGTATCTGGAGGATCCCTCTGGAAATACAGTGGAGAAGACTGAAATCAATATGCTTCTTTCTTCTGTTTTACCAGATACACAGCTTATTACTCGGACTGTATTTGAAACCCGGGATATTCCGGCACTTTTGAAGGAGGGATATGCTCTGTCTGTGGGAATTGAAGATCCCATGACAGAAAAGCCTGGCGTAAGGCTGGCAATGGAATGTGCTTACCAGAATGGCAGAAATATACTATGGCAGAAGGAAAAATAGAGTGGCTTTCGGTCCCTTTGTTTTCGGAAGAACCGGTAATAAAAAGTTGGAAGAGGTAGAGAAATGTCAGAAAAAATAGTGAAATACGAGTATGAATATGGCCTGTGTAAACGGATGCACTACCGTGGATTATGGTGCGTGCGTTATGAAGGTGTGCCAGGGCATTTTGAGAAAGCGGGTATGGCCTGTTCCTGTGCAGTGGATGGCTGTGATAAGGATTGTGCAGTTATGGAAAGTGCGGATGCCGTTATTGATCCGGAGTGGGAGTGGCATATGCTGGACAATCCGCCTGGAAGATAGAAAAAAATTACGGCAGAGACAGGAAGAACTGCATATTATACCATAAGGCATGAAAACCGGAGTTGATAGTATGAGTCTGGCGGAATCCTTAAATTGGGAGCAAGAAGAGCAGTGCACATCCGTTTTTTCACGGTCTGTTACCAACCGGAAAAATCAGGAAAATTTAAAATTGTCAGAGAAAAAGGAATTATTAAAGAAAATCGCAGATATTCTTGCAGAGGAAAAATGGATTACCTCAGCTGAATTGTTGGTTTTGAAGGAAAAAATAGAAAAATACGGTGGCACTTTATGACCAGGGCAGTGATCTACTGCCGGTGCAGTACAGAAGAGGAGTGCCAGAAGGATGCGCTTATAAGACAGGCGGCGGAGGCAAGAGAATGCGTCTGCCGCCTGAACTGGTCCTTAGAGGATGAATATATAGAAAGCAGGTCCGGTACCAGCACCCGGGGACGGGAACAGTACCAGCGGCTTTTTTCTGACCTTCTTAGAGATAAATTTGAGATTGTAGTGATAAAATCCCAGGACAGACTGATGCGAAACACAAAGGATTGGTATGTTTTTGTGGATCGGCTTGTGACTTGTGGCAAACGACTGTATCTCTATCTGGAAAACCGTTTTTACAGTGCCGATGACAGTCTGATCACTGGAATCAAGGCAATTCTGGCAGAGGAATACAGCCGGGAATTAAGCCGTAAGATCAATAACGCCCACCGGAACCGGCAAAAGACTGGAAGTGCCCTGATGCTTACTTCCAATACTTATGGCTACCGGAAGCTGCCAGATAAAAGCCTGGCGATCATAGAGGAAGAGGCACAGGTGAAAAGAAAAATGTATGAGCTTTGTGCAGGAGGTCTTGGCAGCAGATGTATCGCCCGGATCCTGCGGGAGGATGGTGTGCAGAAACGAAATGGAAGCTTTTTTACCGATTCTGATATCCGCCGCATGATCCGAAATCCTGTCAATAAAGGTACTGTGGTCATGAACCGGAAACATTATGATTTTGATACCAGGCAGGTGGTAAAAAATCCACAGGAACAGTTTTATATTTATGAAAACCGGATTCCGGCAATTGTGTCAGAAGAACTGTGGAAGGCTGCCAATGAAGAAATCGACAAAAGAAAGAAACCTGTCGGAAACCAGGAGAGAACGGCCAGGTGCTTTGGAGTAAATCCGGGAAAGCATGTGTTTAGCGGAAAATTGGTCTGTGGTTTGTGCGGGGCCCCTTTTTACCGGACAACAAGAAAGAGAAAAAACTATAAAATCCATGAATGGAAATGCAAAATTTATCTGGAACAGGGGAGAAAAAAGGAGGAAAAGCCAGGCGGCTGTGCCAATATCCATCTGGAAGAGGAAAAGTTGTTTCTTCTTCTGGAAAGGTCCGGAGGAAAAGAAATCCTGCCAGATCAGGAAAGGGAGATTACGGATTCTTTCATGCAGCTTTTGAAGGAAAGTCTGGAAGAAAACCAAAAGAAGAATTTGGAAAAGTACGAACAGCTGGAAAAAAAGATTAAATACCAGCAACAGCTTTTGCTGGACAAATATCTGGAAGGCCTGGTGGAAGAATCTCTTTACCAGATCAAGGAAAGGGAACTGCAAAATAAATTAAAGAACAACACCGGCAGCAGAACGTGCAGGCAGAAGAACAGGGATTTTCTGGCAGAGGAACAGGAAGAAGTGGAAAAAAGGCTTCGGGAGACAGAGCAGTTTTTAAAAGAACATCATGTGATTCTAAAGGCCCACGTATTATGTGAGTTAAAAATGGTGGAGAAAATCCTGATTTATCCGGATCATCTGAAAGTGGTAAAGAAACAGGGAAAATGCATTATTGCGGCAGAGACCTTTGATATGCTATACTGAAAAAATCGTAACTGCCCGTCATGTCTGCAGTTACAGACATTACTTAGAGCCTGTTTGAAAAATCATTCTCGCAATCTGCACGCCTTGCTGTGCGGTATATTTTGTCCGAACAGGTAGAAAGGAACAGTATTATGAATATCAGAAAATCTACACTTCAGGATCTGCCACAGATACTGAACTTATATAAAATTGCCCGGGAATTTATGAAAAACAACGGTAATCCAAACCAGTGGGAGGACCGCTACCCGGAAGTTTCAACGGTAGAAAATGATATAAAAACAGGAATTTCCTATGTATGCGTGGAAAATGGGGGAATTGTGGGAACATTTGTATTTTTTACAGGAGAGGATCCTACTTACCGTGTGATCGAAAATGGTGAATGGCACAGCGACAGGGAGCCCTACGGCGTGATTCACAGAGTCGCTTCCAATGGAGTAACAAAGGGTGTGACCAGGGCTGCTTTTTCTTATGGATTGGAGAGAAGCGGATATGTGCGCATTGATACCCATGAGGATAACAAGCCCATGCAGGGCGCTTTGAAGAAATTTGGTTTCAGGGAATGCGGTGTGATCCATCTGGAAAGAGGGGCGGAGAGGATTGCCTTTGACTGTCGGAAAGAGTGGCTTTGAAAAATAAAATTAAATTTCTTTTTTGAAGAAATACGGGACTGCACTTCGTTATAGAAAATTGGAAAGAGAAGAGGACAGCATTTTGGGGAAACTGTCAGAATGCGTACTCACTGGAATGTCTGACTTCCATATATGATCAGGTAGCCAAGCCCCTGTCTTGCACCGATGAATTCGCCTATGATCACCCCTACCAGGCAAAGACCGATATTTACTTTCATATTTGCAAGAATAAGGGGCACGGAGGAGGGCAAAACAATTTTTAAAAGTTCTTCTTTTTTACCGCCTCCAAGTGTGCGGATCAGCTTCAGCTTTTCCTGGCTGATCTCCCCGAAGCCTGTATACAGGTTCAGAATCGATCCAAAAATTGCCACAGACATACCTGCAACAATGATGGTCCGCTGACGGGCACCCAGCCATACAATGAGAAGGGGGGCCAGGGCAGACTTAGGAAGGCTGTTCAGCACTACCAGATAAGGCTCCAGTACTTTTGCAAGTCTGGGGCATCCCCACAGCAGAATGGAAATGCCAAGACCCAGGACTACTACGAAGAGGAAACTAAGAAGAGTTTCTTTCAGGGTGGCGCCAATGTGGATGAACAGCGAGTGGTTTTGGGCCATCTCCATAAAGGTTTTGAAGATCATGGAGGGGCTGCTGAAGATGAAAGAGTCGATCCAGCCAGCCCTTGCCAGGATTTCCCATTGTGCCAGAAAAATAAGAAAGACCAGAAGCCTTGCGCTTACAACAAGGCGACGGTCCCTTTTCTGACGGGCAAGATATGCTTTTTGAGTGGGGGAAGGTTCATGCATTCTGATTCAACTCCTTCCAGATCAGATTAAAGTAGGATTTGAAAGCCGGGGCATTTCTCGAAGAAAGGGGCGTGCGGTCTTTCATATCCAGATCAATGGGAACAATCTTTATTACAGTGGCAGGACGCTTTGAAAGAATCAGTACCCGGTCTGCCATGCTGATGGCTTCGGAAATATCATGAGTGACAAGAATAGCCGGCTTTCGTTGTTTTTTCAGGATTTTTCCAATGTCATCACTTACGTTCAGCCGTGTCTGGTAATCAAGTGCGGAGAATGGTTCGTCGAGAAGCAGAAGATCCGGTTTTAATGCAAGGGTGCGGATCAGTGCCGCCCGCTGTCGCATGCCGCCGGAGAGCTGGCTTGGACGACTGTCACGGAATTTGTCCAGCTCATAAAGCTTTAATAGTTCATCTACATAGGAAAGATTGTCTTTTGTGAGTTCGCCTTGTATTTCCAGTCCAAGGAGAACATTGCGGTAGATGCTGCGCCATTCCAGAAGGTGGTCTTTTTGAAGCATATAGCCAATACGGGCGCTGTCCTTGTTCAGTGGCTTTCCATTCATAAGAATGGTTCCGCTTTCCGCATGTAAAAGCCCGCAGATCAGATTCAGCAAAGTGGACTTTCCACAACCGGAAGGCCCCACGACAGCCAGAAACTCTTCTGGCATAAGATGAAAAGATATATGAGAAAGGGCAGCCGTTTCCCCGGATAAGCTATGGTAAGAAAGGCACACATCCTTTACTTCCAGAAGCGGATTCATAATCAAACCTCCATTTTCGTATAATTTATGATATGCTTTTGGGGTGGGGTGTGTTATAATGAAGTGATTTATCTATGTGCAGAGTGTAGCGAAGAGGAGTTCGCGGTTTCTGTACCGACAATTTTTTTAGAAAGAAAATAATATTATGAGTAAAAAGCAAACGGTTTTCAACCTGTTATTTCTGGTGATCGTTTTCGGTCTTACCGTGTACCTGGTTTTTCGCGGCAAGGACATCGGGGATATTATCCGTACTGCCAGGGAAGCTGATGGAAGATATCTGCTTCTGAGTCTTGTGTGCGTGGTATTTTTTATTCTTGGCGAATCGGTTATCATTTTTTATATGATGAAAACACTTGGAGCCAGTGTGAAAATGACTCATTGTGCACTGTATTCCTTTGTTGGATTTTTTTTCAGCTGTATTACTCCGTCTGCATCAGGCGGACAGCCCATGCAGATCTTTTACATGAAAAAAGATAAACTGCCTATTCCGGTAACCACTCTGGTTTTGATGATCGTTACCATCACCTACAAGGCAGTTCTTGTAGTGATCGGTGTTCTGATCTGTTTTCTGGGCGGTGATTTCCTGAGAGGCTATCTTGGGGACTATATGTGGGTGTTTTATCTAGGCGTGGGTCTGAACGTGTTCTGTGTTACCTTTATGATGATATTGGTGTTTGCCCCAGGCCTTGCGAAATGGATCATGGTAAAAGGTCTGAAGATCATTGAGCATGTCCGGATTCTGAAGCCAAAAAAAGCAAGGCTTGAGAAGCTGGAGGCTTCCATGGACCAGTATCACGCAACGGCAGCCTTCTGGGCCAGCCATAAGCGGATCATACTGAATGTATTTATCATTACATTTGTGCAGAGGTGTATTCTGTTTACGGTCACTTACTGGGTGTACCGCGCTTTGGGACTCCATGAGTATGGAATCCTGACCGTTACTATTTTACAGGCGGTGATTTCAGTATCTGTGGATATGCTTCCTCTTCCGGGAGGCATGGGAATCAGCGAGACTTTATATATGGTGATGTTTGTGCCCGTATTTGGACCGCTTTTGCTGCCATCTATGCTGCTCAGCCGTGGAATTTCCTATTACGGACAGATGCTGATCAGTGCACTTATGACCTGTGTGGCACATCTTACCATTGGAAGGAAAAACGAAGAGATACAAAGGATGTAATTAACTGCAATGAAGGAAGAACGTTTGAAAAAGGAGAAACAGGATATGCTTGGATTTTATGATTATACGGTGGTGCTTACATACATCAGTCTCGCTGTTTCCGTATTTGGAATGACAAGAGCACTGGAGGGAGACTTCAAAGTTGCAATTTTGTGTCTGGCACTGTCCGGACTTTGTGATATGTTTGACGGGAAAATCGCCCGTACAAAGAAGAACCGTACAGAGGATGAGAAGAAATTTGGAATTCAGATCGATTCCCTGTGTGATGTGGTATGTTTTGGTGTGTTTCCGGCAATGATCTGTTATTGTCTGGGAATGAACCATATCCCAGGAGTGATCATTCTCTGCCTGTATTGTGTAGCTTCTGTAATCCGTCTGGGTTACTTTAACGTAATGGAAGAGAAGAGACAGAACGAGACCTCCGAGCTTCGTCACTATTACCAGGGTCTGCCAATCACTTCGATGGCGATCATCCTTCCGTTCCTTTATCTGCTGAGAAGAGGATGCGGGAAAAATTTCCTTCTGGTGATCCATGTGGCAGTGGTAGTAGTCGGAGTGCTGTTTATCAGTGATTTTAAGGTGAAAAAACCTCAGAATCCAATGGTGATCCTTCTGGTTGCCCTTGTGGCACTGGCGCTTTCCATGATGTTTCATCTGTTATAAAACGGATATTCACCATATATGAAAGTCAGCTGTCTGGCGCCTGTTGCGCTCCTGCAGCTGCCGGCTGCATTCGTAATCCGGGCTGTCGCCAGACGATATCCATGAATTCGCTTATGCAGGCATGGCTCATTTGTGGATGCCATCGGGAACTTTTATAGCAAATGCAGGGGAGGTATTATGAAATATATAGACAGAAAAGGCAACATCACAATAGAGGAGAACAGACAGGATAAATTTTTGCGCCATCTGTATAATGACTGGGGCGGACGTCTTTGCCTGAAGATCATAATACAGCCTTTTGTTACCAGACTGGGCGGCTGGTTTTTGAATACCAGGCTTTCTGCGAGGATGATTTCTGGATTTGTGGAGCGCAATCACATTGATCTTTCCGGCTGCACCAGACAGGCGTTTGCTTCCTATAACGACTTTTTTACCCGCAGGCTTAAAGAGGGGCAGCGGCCTGTGGCAGCGGATGACAGCGTACTGGTCAGTCCTTGTGACGGAAAGGTTACAGTAAGCCGTATTGGCAGTGATTCCAGGTTTTATATAAAAGATACTCTGTATACTCTGGAACGCCTGCTGAGGAATAAAAAGCTGGCAGAGCGGTATCTTGGCGGTTATGCAGTGATCCTCAGGCTGACAGTCGATGATTATCACCATTACTGCTATGTGGCAGACGGAGAGAAATCTCCGGATGTAAAGATCCCCGGTGTTTTTCATACGGTAAATCCTGCTGCTAATGACGTATGCCAGATTTATCATGAGAATACCAGAGAGTATTGCCTGTTAAAAACAGAGCAGTTTGGAACCATTGCTATGATGGAAGTCGGAGCTATGATGGTGGGGAAAATTACCAATCTGAAACCTGGTGCCTGCGAAGTGAAAAAGGGTGAAGAAAAAGGTTATTTTGAATTCGGAGGTTCTACCATTGTCCTGCTTCTTCAGCATGGAAAGGTAAGAATGGATTCTGACCTGATTGAGAATTCTGAGAATGGATATGAAACGATTGTAAGAATGGGTGAGAGAATTGGCAAATGTAAATTACCAAAAAGAGCTTGAAAAATTAATCGAACAGCATGAGAAAGAAGGAAAGGTTCCCAGACTTTTTCTTCATGCATGCTGTGCGCCCTGCAGCAGTTATGTCCTGGAATATCTTTCCAGGTTTTTTTCTGTTACAGTATTTTTTTATAATCCCAATATTTCTCCCAAGGAGGAATATGAGAAGCGGGTGGCAGAAATCCGCAGGCTGATCAGCGAGATGGAGTTTCTTCATCCAGTCGATCTGGTGGAAGGCGCGTATAGACCAGAGGATTTTTATGCCATGGCAAAAGGGCTGGAGGATGTACCGGAGGGAGGAGAACGGTGTTTCAAATGTTATCGGCTTCGAATGGAGGCAGCAGCAAAGCTGGCGCAGGAGGGCGGATATGATTATTTTACCACCACACTTTCCATCAGTCCCTTAAAAAATGCGGGAAAGATCAATGAGATAGGCCAGGAACTTGCACAAATCTATAAAGTGGAGCATCTTCCGTCTGATTTTAAGAAAAAGAACGGATATAAGCGGTCTATAGAACTTTCCCATGAATATGAGCTGTATCGGCAGAATTATTGCGGGTGTGTGTTTTCTAAGCGGGAGAGCATAGAGCGGGAAAAACAGAAACAACAAAACGGTTTGGTGCAGTAATGTATAGCGAAAATCATAATGAAAGACTCTTTGCAATTAGCAGAAAGTGTGATAAACTGGAGCGTGTTTGAAAAAGGCTTTCTGCAAGATGTGCGTCACAATTTGTGGGAGATTTCGCTCGGATGAGGGCGCCGTAGCGGGCTACGGCAACCGAATTCGGGCGAAATCTCCCGCAAAGTGGGGCGTGCAGATTGCGGGAATGATTTTTCAAACACGCTCTAGCACTTGATTGTAGTAAAGTTAGAAAGAATTTGTAAGGTTCCTATAATACTTCAAAGTGTATTTCTGTAAAATTCTTAAGCATCTTGCTTTTGGAATAAAAATATTGAAAAATTCGTGGGACTTTGCAGGAAATGAGGGAAAATATTATGGCACAGCTTTGGGGCGGACGCTTCACTAAGGAAACCGATAAACTGGTTTATAATTTTAATGCATCCATTTCATTTGACCAGAAATTTTATGAACAGGACATCCGTGGCAGCAAGGCACATGTAAAGATGCTTGCAAAACAGGGGATTCTGACAGAGAAAGAGAGAGATCAGATATTAGAAGGACTGGAGGGAATCCTGGCAGATGTGAAAGCAGGCAGACTTGCAATCACATCAGAATATGAGGATATCCACAGCTTTGTAGAGGCAAACCTGATCGACCGTATTGGTGATCCGGGTAAGAAGCTTCACACGGGAAGAAGCCGTAATGACCAGGTTGCACTGGACATGAAGCTTTATGTGCGTGATGAGATCGATGAGATTGACCAGGAAGTAAAATCACTGCTTGAGGCTCTTCAGAAAATCATGGAAGAGAATGTGCATACGTATATGCCCGGCTTTACCCATCTCCAGAAAGCCCAGCCAGTTACGCTGGCGCATCATGTGGGAGCATATTTTGAAATGTTCCGCCGTGACAGAGGCCGTCTGTTTGATATCCGCAAGAGAATGAACACCTGTCCTCTTGGCGCGGGAGCTCTTGCAGGAACTACCTATCCGCTGGACAGAGAATACACCGCACAGCTTCTGGACTTTGATGAGCCAACCAGAAACAGCATGGACTCTGTATCTGACAGAGATTATGTGATTGAACTATTGTCTGCACTTTCTACGGTTATGATGCATCTCAGCCGTTTTTCCGAGGAGATTATTCTCTGGAATTCCAATGAGTACCGTTTTGTGGAAATTGATGATGCATACAGTACCGGAAGCAGTATTATGCCTCAGAAGAAGAACCCGGATATTGCTGAGCTGGTAAGAGGAAAAACAGGACGTGTTTATGGAGCTCTGACATCCATTCTTACTACCATGAAGGGAATTCCGCTGGCATACAATAAGGATATGCAGGAGGATAAGGAACTTACGTTTGACGCTATTGATACTGTGAAAGGTTGTCTGGCTCTTTTTACCGGCATGGTATCCACCATGCAGTTTAATAAGGCGAACATGGAAGCAAGTGCAAAGAATGGCTTTACAAATGCTACTGATGCTGCAGATTACCTGGTTAATCATGGCGTGCCTTTCCGTGATGCGCATGGAATCGTTGGACAGCTGGTTCTGAAATGTATCGACAAGGGGATTTCCCTGGATGAATTGTCCCTTGAGGAGTATAAAGAAATCAGTCCTGTGTTTGAGCAGGATATTTATGAAGCTATCAGCATGAAGACCTGTGTGGAGAAACGTATGACTCTTGGCGCTCCCGGTCCGGATGTGATGGAGCAGGTAATTGCAGGAAATAAAAAGTATCTGGAAGAGAACTGAAAAGAGGACACATCTTGTAGAATGCCTTTTTCAAATATGCTTTGGGCAGTTCGGTGGAAAGTAACGAAAGAATCTTGTTTTACAGGATTTTTTGGGTAAATGAGATAAATTTATTGCTTTAATATGATAAAATTTAAGAAAGTACTTGCATTTTCTCAGAACATGGTATAGTATGTCATAGAAATACACATGTACGCAGAGGAAAGAATGAGGAGAGAATATTATGAGTGAAAAGCTTAGAGTTGGTATTTTAGGTGCTACCGGAATGGTGGGTCAGAGATTTATTTCCCTGTTAGAGAATCATCCATGGTTTGAAGTTGTAACTGTTGCAGCAAGCCCGAGAAGTGCTGGAAAGACTTACGAGGACGCTGTAGGAGGCAGATGGAAAATGGATACTCCAATGCCGGAAGCAGTGAAAAAGCTTGTTGTTATGAATGTAAATGAGGTAGAGAAGGTTGCGTCAACTGTTGACTTTGTATTCTCTGCTGTAGATATGTCCAAGGACGAGATTAAAGCCATTGAGGAAGCATATGCCAAGACTGAGACACCAGTTGTTTCCAACAACAGCGCCCACAGATGGACACCTGATGTGCCGATGGTAATTCCGGAAATCAATCCAGAGCATTTCGAAGTTATCAAACATCAGAAAGAGCGTCTGGGAACAAAGAGAGGTTTCATCGCTGTTAAGCCAAACTGTTCTATTCAGAGCTATGCGCCTGCACTTACTGCATGGAAAGAATTTGAGCCATATGAAGTAGTTGCTACTACATATCAGGCAATTTCCGGAGCTGGAAAAACATTTAAGGACTGGCCGGAAATGGAGCATAACATCATTCCATATATTGGTGGCGAGGAAGAAAAAAGCGAGAAAGAGCCGCTTCGTATCTGGGGTAAAATTGAGGACGGCGTGATTGTTCCGGCGAAAGAGCCTGTTATCACATGTCAGTGTGTTCGTGTGCCAATCCTGAATGGTCACACTGCAGCTGCATTTGTAAAATTCAGAAAGAAACCTACGAAAGAGCAGCTTGTAAAAGCACTTGTAGAGTTCAAGGGGGTTCCCCAGGAACTGAATCTTCCAAGCGCACCGAAGCAGTTCATTCAGTATCTTGAGGAGGATAATCGTCCACAGGTTACAGAGGATGTGAACTTCGAGAACGGAATGGGCGTATCAATCGGAAGACTTCGCGAGGATACTGTTTACGACTGGAAGTTCATCGGACTTTCCCACAACACTGTAAGAGGTGCTGCAGGTGGTGCTGTTCTTTGCGCAGAGACATTGAAGGCGCAGGGATATATCCAGGCGAAATAAATTGAAGAGTGAATAAATGCAGGGAGAATGCTGCCGGATGTGGCGGCATTCTCCCTTTTTGGATAGTTGACAATCTGCACGCCCTACTTTGTGGTATATTTCACTCGAATTCGGCTGTCGTAGCCCGTTACGGCGCCTTCATCCAGGCGAAATCTCCCACAAATTGTGACGTACATCCTGCAAAAGCCTTCTTCAAAAATAGTAACAGATAAACAACTAAAATAAAAAACTGACCGTTTACGATAGGGAAGATTCATGTTAAAATAGATAGCACGTTAGAAATGACAGGAGGTGAGTCCATGAGTGACAGAGAGCGAATCCGCCTTACCCAGTATTCTCATACATCTGGCTGAGCGGCGAAAGTAGGTCCGGGGACCCTTGCCCAGGTTCTGGGTAAGCTGCCGAAGTTTTATGATTCGAATTTACTGGTCGGAACGGAATCTTCCGACGATGCTGCTGTATATCGCATATCTGATGATCTGGCCATGATCCAGACTGTGGATTTTTTTACACCGATCGTGGACGATCCTTATACTTTCGGACAGATCGCAGCGGCAAATGCGTTAAGTGATGTGTATGCTATGGGTGGAGAGCCTAAGCTGGCATTGAATATTGCAGCCTTTCCTAATTGTCTTGATCCGGAGATTCTGGGCGAGATTCTGCGGGGAGGTGCAGACAAGGTAATGGAGGCTGGTGCTTCTCTTGCGGGAGGACACACGATTCAGGACGATGAGCCGAAATATGGCTTGTGCGTTACCGGATTTGTAAATCCTGCCTCAATGTGGAAAAATATTGGAGCAGAGACCGGAGATGTTCTGATCCTTACCAAGCCTCTTGGAACCGGAATTCTTTCTACTGCAGTGAAAGGAGAGATGGCATCTGAGGAAGAGACTGCCTATGCAGCTTCTGTGATGGCGACTTTGAACAGGTATGCCAGAGATAAAGTGGCAGATCTGCAGATTCATGCCTGCACGGATGTAACAGGTTTTGGTCTTGCCGGACATGCCCTGGAAATGGCGAAGGGAAGTGGGAAGACCCTTTGTATTTCTCTTGGTTCCCTGCCGATTATGAAAGGAGCACTTGACTATGCTTCTATGGGATTTATTCCTGCAGGTGCATACCGCAATCGGGAATTTGCAGGGGGAGAGTGCGAGTTTTCATGGAAGAATCACAGTGGGGAAAGCAGTGAGAATTTCTGGCTGGAAAAGACCAGGTGTGAAGCTGCGGAAAATGAAACAGGCAGAAGTGAAACCATCATAAATGAAGCAGAGCTTGCTGCCCGTGAGGATATAGTATTTGACCCGCAGACTTCCGGAGGGCTTCTCCTGAGTATAGATTCTCAGGATGCGGGCAAGGCAATTAGTCGACTGTCTTCTCTGTCGCTTCCCTGTGCTGTGATTGGACGGGTAATTAATTTACAAAAGAAACATCTCGTTTTTGTGAAATAGTTCCTAATTGATAAAAAATTATCAACTTCTATTGTGAAAAATACATCAAAGTGTTATAATTGTAAAAAACAATACGGAGGTGTTTTTTATGAACTATGAAGATGTGCAAAAACTTTCAAACGCAGCCAAAAACAAAATCGGGCTGCTGAACGGCAATTTCCTGAAGTACTTTCTTCGGGCTGTAATGGCTGGTTTCTTTATTGATGTGGCAGTTATTTACAGCAATGTTATAGGAAGTGTATTTTCAGGATCAGATCCTGCCTGGGGCAAGTTTCTTGGAGCTGTAGTGTTCTCCATTGCTGTTCTTCTGATCAGCCTGGTTGGCGGCGAGCTGTTTACCGGTAATAACATGGTAATGGCATTCGGCGCCTTCGACAAGAGTGTATCCTGGGGGGATGCAGGCAAGGTATGGCTGGTAAGCTACCTTGGCAATTTCGTTGGATGTGCAATTATGGCACTTCTTTTTGTAGGAGCAGGTGCATCCGGCTCAGCAGATTATTTCGCAGGCTTTATTAACAACAAGCTGACGATCCCTATGGGACAGATGTTCATGCGTGCAATTTTGTGTAACTTCTTCGTATGTCTTGGTGTACTCTGCGGAATTAAGCTGAAAAGTGAAACCGGTAAATTCCTTATGATCGTAATGTGTATCTCTGCATTCGTTTTCAGCGGATTTGAGCACTGCATTGCAAACATGGGAATTTTTGTAGTAAGCCTTGGTCTGGTAGATGGCCTTTCCGTTGGTCTCATGCTGAAGAGTATGCTGATCGTAACCATTGGAAATATGGTGGGAGGTGCTCTTTTACTGGCATGGCCATTAAGAAAGATGAGCGCAGATAAATAATATGTCAAAAGCTTTATACATAGCAGAGAAGCCCAGCGTGGCTCAGGAATTTGCGAAAGCTTTAAAATCTGGCGGACAAAGACGGGATGGCTATATCGAGTCTGATACCTGCGTGGTGACCTGGTGTGTGGGACATCTGGTCACCATGAGCTATCCTGAGAAATATGATATGAAATACAAAAGGTGGAGTTTAGATACCCTGCCTTTTTTGCCGCATGATTTTAAATACGAAGTGATACCTGGCGTGGAAAAACAGTTTCAGATCGTGAAAGGGCTTTTAAACAGACCTGATATTGATACCATTTATGTGTGTACCGACTCTGGGCGTGAAGGTGAATATATTTACCGCCTGGTAGCACAGATGGCGGGAGTGAAGGACAGGACGCAGAAGCGTGTGTGGATCGACTCCCAGACTGAAGAAGAGATTCTTCGGGGAATCCGTGAGGCAAAGGACATCTCAGAATATGATAACCTTGCCGCAGCCGCCTATCTTCGGGCAAAAGAAGATTATCTGATGGGAATTAATTTCTCACGTGTACTGACTTTGCGTTATGGAAACAGCGTAACCAATTATCTTGGAGGCAAATACCAGGCAATTTCCGTTGGACGGGTTATGACCTGTGTCCTTGGGATGGTAGTTCGCCGCGAGCGGGAAATCCGCGCATTTGTGAAAACACCTTTTTACAGAGTTGTGAGCAGCATTGCTCTTGAAGGAGAAAGCTTTGAAGGAGAGTGGAGAGCTGTAGAAGGCAGCCGCTATTTCCAGTCCCCTGTTTTATATAAAGAAAATGGTTTTAAGAAAAAAGAAGATGCCCAGAAGCTGATCTGTGAATTAAGTACACAGCAGCCTCTTATATGTACGGTGGAGAAGATTGAGCGAAAGAAGGAAAATAAGAATCCGCCTCTTCTGTTTAATCTGGCAGAGCTTCAGAATGTCTGTTCCAAACTGTTCAAGATCAGTCCGGATGAGACTCTTTCAATTGTGCAGGATCTTTATGAAAAGAAACTGGTCACATATCCCAGAACAGATGCCAGAGTTTTATCGACAGCTGTGGCAAAGGAGATTTATAAGAATATTTCCGGGCTTCGGAATTATCCTCAGGCCGGGGAAGCTGCGCAAGGTGCGTTAGAGCTTGGCGTATACAAAAATATCGCGAAGACACGTTACACCAATGACAAACAGATTACAGACCATTATGCTATTATTCCTACTGGCCAGGGACTTGGCGCACTAAAGGGACTTTCTCTGACGGCACAGCGGGTGTATGAGACGATTGTGAGACGATTTTTAAGCATTTTTTATCCACCGGCTGTTTATCAGAAGGTAAGCCTTGTGACGAAAATGGAGAATGAATCTTTCTTTTCTTCTTTTAAAGTTTTGCTTAGTGAAGGGTATCTGAAGATTGCTGCAAATTCTTTTGCAAAAAAGAGTATGGCAGAAGCTTCCGGAAAAACGCCCGAAAGTGAAGGAGAAGGTGAGGTTTCCTGCGACGAAGCTTTGTTAGCTGCATTGCAGAAACTGAAAAAGGGTGATATACTAAACATAAATGGTCTTGGTATCAAGGAAGGAGAGACATCTCCACCGAAACGATACAATTCCGGTTCTATGATCCTGGCAATGGAGAATGCAGGCCAGCTGATCGAGGATGAGGATCTTCGTTCACAGATCAAGGGAAGCGGAATTGGTACCAGCGCCACCAGAGCAGAGATTTTGAAGAAGCTGTTTAATATCAGATATCTGTCTCTGAATAAGAAAACCCAGGTGATCACACCTACCCTTCAGGGGGAAATGATTTATGATGTGGTAAACTGTTCTATCCGTCAGCTTCTGAACCCGGAACTGACTGCCAGCTGGGAGAAGGGACTTACCTATGTAGCAGAGGGATCTATTACAGAGCAGGAATATATGGATAAGCTGGAGCACTTTGTAAGGATTCGTACCAAACAGGTGGAGGACAGTCATTTTCAGTATGCGCTGAGGCAGTTTTTTGATGCAGCTGCGCAGTTTTATAAGAAGCCGGAGCGGGAAACTGCTATGAAAAAAAGGCAGAACACGCTCTGATACAGATTGGGGAATAAAGGAAATCATTCATTAAATTAGATTTATATGAGGAGGATGTATTATGTTAAAAGATTTTACCATCGCAAACATGCTGGATATGACCCAGACCATCGCAGGAGAGCTTTTCCAGGGGAAAACCTATCCGTGGGAAGTTCTTCCGGAGATTGGTGATTTCATTGTGAAATTGGGAAAAACATTGGATCCAGATGAATATGACTATCTGGAGGGGGATATCTGGATTGCGAAATCTGCCAAGGTTGCACCTACCGCCTGCATTAACGGACCAGCCATCATCGGCAAGAATACAGAAGTGCGCCACTGTGCATTTATCCGCGGCAAAGCTCTTGTAGGAGAGGGCTGTGTAGTGGGAAACTCCACAGAGCTTAAGAATGTAGTCCTTTTTAACAATGTGCAGGTTCCCCATTACAATTATGTAGGAGACGCTGTACTGGGTTACAAATCCCATATGGGTGCAGGTTCCATCTGCTCCAATGTAAAGTCAGACAAGAAACTGGTTGTTGTAAAAGACGGCGAGGAGAAGATTGAGACAGGACTTAAGAAGTTTGGTGCCATGCTGGCAGATTATGTAGAAGTTGGCTGTGGTTCGGTTCTGAATCCGGGAACTGTGATTGGAAGAAACACTAACATTTATCCGCTTTCTCCAGTACGTGGATGCGTTCCGGCAAACAGCATTTATAAGAATAAAGACGAGATTGTAACAAAGAATTAAACTAGAGCGTGTTTGAAAAAGGCTTTCTGCAAGATGCGCGTCACAATTTGTGGGAGATTTCGCCCGGATGAGGGCGCCGTAGCGGGCTACGGCAACCGAATTCGGGTGAAATCTCCCGCAAAGTGGGGCGTGCAGATTGCGGGAATGATTTTTCAAACAGGCTCTAGTATAATAAAATGGCTTGGCAGAAAATGAATTCTGTCAAGCCGTTTTTTCTGGACATGTCCATAAATGATTTTTATATCATAGCTGTTCTAAATTCCAAACCACATCTTGCGGATTACGGTCAGTATAGCAATATGTACCGGATAAAAAGCATAGAAGAGGTATTTTACCCATTTCCCCTGAATAAATCCTCGTTTTTCATTGTACATATTCAAAGGGATAAAAGCAAAGCAAGCCTTCCATTCATAGATCAGCCAGCAGCTTCCAATAACTGCCTGTGCAGGTTTGTGCTGATGCAGCCAGTACATGATCAGGAGAAATACAAAGCCTTTATATCCGTAATCTGCTTTGAGAAAATAGGAGACTGCAAGAAGCAACAACATGCAGAAAAGCTGCATGGAAGCATTTTTTTCAAAGCGTTCGACCAGGCAGAATGCAAGATATCCCAGAAATAAGGTGAAAAAAACGTTCTGCTTATCTGGATACAGCAGAGTGCCATTTTGTGCAAAATTCCATGGGATTTCTGAAATACAGGCGAAAATCAGAAGATTTCTTCCATATTTAAAACGGTTATGGGTGTGAAGAAACCCTTCCACAAGCAGGAAACAGAAAATAGGGAAAGCTGAACGCCCCACGTCACGCATTACCCGGTATAGGGAATAAGTGGTGCTGCCTATTTGAAACCAGGGTGCAATGGCTGGCGGGTAGTGACGCAGAAGGAAAGAAGCGGTATGGTCGATCAGCATAATCGCCATAGCCAGCATCTTCAGGGTACTTCCGCTTAGGATTCTCAGTTTTTCGGGCATAAAAGAAGTTGAGGTTTGCGATGACATATCTATGTAAGTCCTCCTGTTTTGAATATAAAGTATTTCCGGATGCTTTTTGCTATGAAAATTCCAGGTGGCAGCTGTGATCGGAATGTTCTTATGTAGTTTATCATGAAAATGAAATTTCTACAAGACAAGTTCAATAAATGGTACCGACAACTTTTTCGTAAATTTTGCAAAATATGACTAGACGAATGAAGGATTTTGTGAGAAAATAACACTAGGTTGTTAGGTCTTTAACAACGATTAAGTAATCAACACTGAAAGGAGTCTTAAAATGATTTACACTACTGAAGTTGAAAACATGTGCCCAGTAGCTAAGGGTGCAAAACATGAGCCAGCTCCGATCCCGGAAGAAGGCCAGTGGGTCCATGCAAAAAAAATTGAAGATATCTCTGGTTTTACACATGGTGTAGGCTGGTGTGCTCCTCAGCAGGGTGCCTGTAAACTGTCCTTAAATGTTAAGAATGGTGTAATCGAGGAAGCCCTTATTGAGACAATCGGATGCTCCGGTATGACACATTCTGCAGCTATGGCAGCAGAGGTTCTTCAGGGTAAGACAATTCTTGAAGCATTAAATACAGACCTTGTCTGTGATGCAATCAATACAGCAATGAGAGAACTGTTCCTTCAGATCGTTTACGGACGTACTCAGAGTGCTTTCTCTGATGACGGTCTTGCTGTTGGTGCAGGTCTTGAGGACCTTGGTAAAGGCCTTCGTTCCCAGGTTGGTACAATGTACGCTACCAAGGAAAAAGGAGTTCGTTACCTGGAAATGGCAGAGGGCTATGTAACAGGTATTGCTCTTGACGAAGACAACGAAGTAATCGGATATCAGTTCGTTTCTCTTGGAAAAATGACTGACTTTATCAAAAAAGGTGATGATCCTAACACTGCATGGGAGAAGGCAAAAGGTCAGTATGGCCGTGTAGCTGATGCTGTTAAGATTATTGACCCAAGAAAAGAGTAAGCCACAAGCGAAAGGAGACGAACAGAAATGGCATTATTTGAAGGATATGAGAGAAGAATTGCTCAGATCAATTCTGTATTAAATAGCTATGGAATCAGCTCTATCGAAGAAGCTGAGAAAATCACAAAAGACGCTGGTCTTGATGTATATGACCAGGTTAAGAAAATTCAGCCGATCTGCTTTGAGAATGCTGCATGGGCTTACACAGTAGGTGCTGCAATCGCAATCAAGAAAGGCTGCAAGAGAGCTGCTGACGCTGCTGCAGCTATCGGAGAAGGACTTCAGGCTTTCTGTATTCCTGGATCTGTTGCTGACCACAGAAAAGTAGGTCTTGGACATGGAAATCTTGGTAAAATGCTCCTTGAGGAAGAGACAGAGTGCTTCTGCTTCTTAGCAGGACATGAGTCTTTCGCAGCTGCTGAGGGTGCGATCGGTATCGCTGAGAAAGCAAACAAAGTACGTCAGAAACCATTACGTGTTATCCTGAACGGACTTGGAAAAGATGCTGCCCAGATCATTTCCCGTATCAACGGATTCACATTTGTTGAGACAAAATACGATTACAAAGAAGCTAAATTAAACGTAATCTATGAGAAGCCATATTCAAACGGACTTCGTGCTACTGTAAAATGCTACGGTGCAGATGATGTTCAGGAAGGTGTTGCTATCATGCATCACGAGAACGTTGGTGTTTCCATCACTGGTAACTCCACTAACCCGACTCGTTTCCAGCATCCGGTTGCAGGTACATACAAGAAAGAATGTATCGAGCAGGGTAAAAAATACTTCTCCGTTGCTTCCGGCGGTGGTACAGGACGTACTCTTCACCCAGACAACATGGCAGCAGGTCCTGCTTCCTACGGTATGACAGATACTATGGGACGTATGCACTCTGATGCACAGTTCGCTGGATCCTCTTCCGTACCGGCTCACGTTGAGATGATGGGTCTTATCGGAATGGGTAACAACCCGATGGTTGGTGCTACTGTTGCTGTAGCTGTTTCTGTTGAGGAAGCTGCTAAGGCTGGCAAGTTCTGATTATATAAATTGTAAAAGCGTTGAAAGTGCCGTAAACTCAAGGGTTTACGGCATTTTTGTTACTGTCTGGATTTCTTGCAAAACAGTATGAAAATATATGAAAAAATGGCGGTAACTAACAAATAACTAACAGGTAACTGACAGGCGTAACTGACAAGTAACTAACAAACCTACCACGAAAAAAGCAGCAGGACAATGCCTGCCGCCAATCATTTTGTTATCTTTTCCATTTCTCTTTTCAGATCTTCCACAGTTCGGTGAGTATATATCTTTTCTGTGATATCTGCAATTTCATGTCCGACAATCATTTTAAGTATATATTCATTCATATTTGCTTCTTTTGCTTTCGTAATAAAAGTGTGTCTGGTGTCGTGGGGCTTGTGATCCATTCCCAGTCGTGCCATAACCTTCTTGAAACGTCCACGATATTTGTCATATGTAAGGGAAGTGCCCTGCTGACCGTCCGGATCATTGAAAAGATATTTGCTTCCCATACCGACTGCCTGATTGTAATTCTTACGTACCAGATCAGCAACCAATGGATGAATTGGAACCAGGCGGTTACGGCCGGCATCTGTTTTTAGTCCACCGGTGTATGTCATATTATCCAGATCTACATCTGCAACTTTCAGAACTGCCAGTTCCTGGGGACGCCATCCGGAATAAATTCCGATCAGGACCATATCTGCGAATGGTATTTCCGGATGTTCCATAAGGGCTGTAATTTCCTGTTCAGAAAAAGGAATGCGGACGATAGTAGGGCGTTCTCTTTTAACACCATCACATAAGGCTGCATAGTTTTTATCCACAAGCTCATGCTTCATAGCCCATTTATACATAAGGTTAAACAGACTCTTCATTCGTCCCTTAGTGCTGGATCCTACGTTTGCACTATGAATGGTTCCTTCAAGATGTTCGACTCGGACATCTTTTATTCGCATATCATAAAGAGGAGTACAGTACTTGTAGGCTGCAGTGATTGTACGTATGCTGGAAGCATTGCTGAGTGTAGGGAAATATTCTTCAGACCATTTTTCGTATACTTCCGAAAAAGTTGTCTTATTAAAATTCAGATCATAAGGATTTTCATTGTATTGTACAAGAGCAGTCATTGCTTCCTGTCTGGTAGCATAATATCCGATTGCCTGTTGCTTCTGCTTTACTTTTTGTCCTTTCTCATCAAATTCCCATCCGAAGGTTTTGGCTGCCACCCATGGCCGCCGGCGTCTGCCAGATAGCTTATATACAGAACCGAATCCATTTGGAAGTTTCATAACATCACCTTTCTTCTAAAAAAGAGTATAAAAAATACACCTTTGCAGGTGTAAAGAAAAGTGCTATAATAATCTTGCTATGGAATGATTATAGCAGTTTTCTTTATACTGCAAATTATTCAACAGATCGCTCTGGTGCTGGTAACACCGGGGCGATTTTTTATATAAAGTAAAAGACACCCATGCAATATACTTGTATGAGTGCCTTTCAACCATAATCAATATGGTTCTCTCACAAGTATATTACTATAAAAGTAAAGTATCTGCAATTTTTTCTTACAAATTAGTTCATTTCAAGTTCCTTCATCAGTTCTTCCTGAGAAACAAATTCGTGACACTCAGGATTCTTGCGGATTTCGTCCAATAGCATTAGATCAATTTCATCTGGTTCTACTTCCTCAATATTATCCCAGGTCTTGGGAGCAATGATGTAGCGGCTCTGGATCATCTTCCAGAAGAATTCGGCTTCTTTATCGTTCATAAGGGATACAGCACCGATGATACGTTCCTTTGTTGCTGTCATAGTAATCACACTCCTTTATAAATCTGTCCACGGTTTCCGATAGCTTCAATTAATAAAATATTTCCATTTATATCAAAAATAATACGATAATCTCCAACACGAAGCCGGTAATCATTTCTGCCCTGTAATGCTTTGACATCACCAGCAGGAAGAAGATTGATAGCATTTATGATTCTCTTTCGTGTAGGGACATCTTGTTTCTTTAGAAATTTGAGCGCTTGCTTAGAATACTGGATTTCCAAATAAACACCTCCAATAATGTTGTAGCTATAAATTGCTATTAAAAATAATCGTTATATGCTTTTGTATAGTTACTGTGTAGTAAATTGTCTATTTTGCTGTTGAAAGAAGTTATTTTCCAAGCTGATCCAGACTTCTTTAATTTTAAGGTAAGATTTCCGTAGCTGTAATCTATTCCTGCTTTACTATGTACACAAATGCGTTCGTACATATACTTTAAAAGTTGAGATTCAGAAATGTTCGGATTTTTCAACTGGTAATAAACTGAGTTTTCAAATGCTGCTTTGAATACGTTATATCTGTTTGGATATTTGTAACTAAGCTTCACAGTGGCATTCTTTCCGCTGACTTTTATTGATTTTAGTTTGTAAGAAATACGTTTGTTATATTTCTTATAATATTGAGGCATGTAGCTATTTTCAATGAATAATTTAACACTCGAAGGTTTGGTAAAACATTTTGTTAGTTTACTTGTATTATATTGCTTCGCATATTTGAAAAAACGATCTACACTCTTTTTCACTTGTTTTTGCGCAGTGGTCATTTTTTGCTTTGGAATAATTATCTTATCTTCAGTGAGACAATTTATGCAATAACGCATACGCACACCAGTTTTAAATATAGTCGGCTTTTTATCAATGTACCATTCTCCCCATACATGATTAGAAGCTGGGATGATGGTAGTTTCTTGAGTATGACAATATGAACAGGATCTATAGGCTTTTTTTTCTTCTGTACATATATTAGTAGCAGTTTTCCAATCAGACCAGGAATGAATTCCGTTGGTTGGAACATCTTCTTGTTGAGTTTTGTAACAAAAAGTACAAGTGCGGGTCTTAATTCCAGTATATGTACAGTTTGGAGCAGTTGTAATTTGCCATTCTCCCCAAGGATGATCAGAAACTGGGAGACTAATGGTTTCAATTTTGCGACATTTTTGGCAAATTTTCATTTCTGATCCTTTGGAAAGACAATCAGGCTCAATTCTATAAACTGTTTCCCAGACATGCGAACATTCTGAAGCATGAATTGGAATTACTGACAATAAGCATAGAAGAAAACCGACAATGCAAGATAGTATTAATTTCTTTTTCATAAAATCCCCCTTCCGTATATTACCAAGATAGTAATAGTATCAAACATAATTTTTGTGTAAATAATAATCTTATGAAGATATTATTAACTCAAATTATGTATGAGAAAAATGTATCTGTACGGCAGCTGTCGAACATGACCGGAATCCCGAAATCCACGATCAACAATATTATGATCGAGAAGTATTCACCAACCCTGGACAACTTAGAAAGGATTGCCAAGGCTCTGAAAGTCGGGATGGTAGATCTGTTTGATTCACCGTACAAATAAGTGTCCAGTAGACTGGACGATTTTGTTGCCAAGTAAAATTAATCCCTCTATTTATCGTATAATAAGTATAAAAGATAATGCTTGACGAACAAATGTTTGTAAAATATATTGCACTTCAAATATAAATGGTGTATATTTAAAAAACAAACAAACGTTCGAATAAACAAGAACGGAGGGGTTATACATATGAGGAAAGTGGAAGAAACAAAGCAGTATATCAATGAAATGCTGGCCAAGCTGGATGAATCAGATGAAATATTTTTAAAACAATTGTGTGTGATCATCCGAAAACACTTAGACCGTAAACATCTCGGAGAGAAGAGGGGGCGTTAGCCCTCTTTCTTTTTGCTTAAATTTTCCACTAACTTCTTACTGGCTTCCTGGAGTACTTTCTGGCTGGCCGGAGAAAGCTCATTATATGTCTGAACAATCTCAAGGATAATTCCGAAAAATGGATTATCTCGCCCGTCTTCCAGCAGATCGCTGACCAGAGCAGAAACCTCTTCTTCTTCAGAAAGCTTCTGGGGCATATCACCGTCTCCGGTTCGCAGCCATTCCTCATCTACACTAAATTCACGGCAAATAGATTTCAGCATCTGTTCGGTTAAGTTCCTTTTGCCATTTACCACATAAGAAATAGCAGTTTTAGTAACGCCTAAACGTTCTCCGAACTGATCCATGGTCAATTGGGATTTTTTACGAACCTCATTGACTCGTTCACCTTGTGTCACGTTTTCACCTCCATTTCTTTTTATAATCACAGAATAGCACCGATAATATAGATTGTCAATACAAAAAGTAAACAGAGGTAACAAAAAATGGTTGACAAAAGGAGCAAAGGTAACTATAATGATAACAAAGGTAACAGAAAGTGAGGTGAGAAAGAGATGAAATTATTTGGATTTAGAATCAATTCAGGAGAAATCAAAGATGTCAGAGAAATAGAGAAAACATTAGAGAGCATTGAAGAAAAGAAAAATAAAATAATAGATCTTGCAGGACAACTTAGTACTCTGACAGAAATTAAATTCAAATATTCAGCAGATGGGAGTATTGAAAAGAAATTTGAGGTAGATGGATTTGAAATGGATAAGATCTTGGGAAATATGCGAGTAGCTCAGATGCAAATTGTAGCCAGCTATAAAAGTCTGGAAGCACTTGGCATGATAGAAATTACCCCTGCTCCAAAGAACAGGGGGAAGACACTACTTGGAAAAAGCATCCAAGAGTTCTTTGGCTAGTTGTGCAATGTCGGATCTGAGCTTTTGAAGATCAGACTTGGTAGCAGGTGCGTTGCCATCATAGACGGCAGAAAGAGAAGCTTCAGTAAAGTGTTCTATAGATTTAATCGCTTGTTTTTTATCCATGGTAGTTTGCTCCTTTCATAATACTCGGGCATGGCAGTGCCCTGTATCTAAAGGATAGGAGAGAATAAAAAGAAAGTCAAGTTTGACAGAAAGGTAGGCGAAAAATATGACCAAAGAAAAGAAAGAGCGTATCACAGTAATCGTACAGAATCTGAAACAGATGGATATTGTAAGCCTCAAGTTGATGGAGAATAACTCAGAACTCCTGAGAGCCAGAGATGCAATGGAAGTAGAAACCCAGAAAGCAGGATAACAGAAGCGAGGTGAAAAGATGGAAAGTGACCGAGACAGGAGATTTGCGCTTGAAGGATTTGTAAGATATCACGATGACAGAATCTGGAAGCAGACGCAAAAGCTTGTCAGAGAAGAAAAAGAAGCAATAACCAAAATGGCAGTTACCCTTACTGCAATAAGAATAACTGCCATGCTGCTTATCTCTTGGTTTGCGCTTCATAAGTTTTCAGGACAGTAGAAGCAACTTCATGTACTGCATTGACAAATTCATCCTTGGAAAGTTCGTCAGCAGAGGAGTGATAGATTTCGTTGATCATTTCGTGACTGAACAGATCAATGACTTCGTGAATTGTCATATAAAGAACTCCTTTCATAATACTCAGGCATGGCAGTGCCCTGTACCTAAAGAATAGGAGAAAAGAAATAAAAAGTCAATGTAATTGGAGAAGTAGCAGAAAGCGAGGTGAGAAGATGGAAAGAGTGCATTTCGATGAAAATGAAAATCGGCGTGATTGCATTGGTGGAAAAATCAAAAAGAAAGACCATGAAATGGACAAAATAAGAAGCAATTGCCGCCAATCAATAATTATTTCGTTGGCAGCAGCTGTAGTGAGCGTGGCAGCGTTAATGATTAACATAGTATTTGGATAATCACCGAAAAGAAATAAAAAGTCAATGTAATTGGAAAAGTAACAGGGAAGCGAGGGGAGAGAGATAGGATTTATGCTTGCAGAAAAACAGAACTATGAAATATGTGAAGCAATAATTGAGATGTTCCATAAAAAAGAAATATCTGTAGAGCAATCCTATGCGATTTTAGATTATGTAAAAAGGAAAATCGCACAGGACACAAAAGTTGGTGAATTAGTCAAAATTAGCTACGAAGATTTTTTATAGCTTCAGAAACAGCCTGAATTGCAGTTTCATCAGCGCAACAGACAAAAGCGGCTAATTCACATTGAGCTGTATTTCCATTATTCAAAGCTATATTATGCGGAACATGAAAAATACAGTCAGGACGGCACTCATTATTAATGAGTGGACAAAATGTAAGTTTATTCATTGGCATTTGCTTTCCTTTCTACATACTCAGACATGGCAGTGTCCTGTAACTCAAGAATAGGAGAGCGGATAAGAAAAGTCAATAAAAGAAAGCGAGGAAAAATAAAATGTTAACTAATATTGAAACAGAAAGAGTTCGAAAAGGGCTGACGCAGGAGCAGATTGCTTCGCAATTAGGAGTATCTCACAAAACATATTACAACTGGATTAATGAAAAGAAAGATATTCCAAGCCAAAAGTTGAAAAAGATGTCTCAAATGTTCAAAACGAACATGGAGTACTTGTTGGGAGAAGAGCAGAAAAGGGTTTTATATCTTTGTGATGGAAATGTTCCAACCTGCAAGAAAAATACATGTTACAAAAATCCAAAGAGAAAGGGTGATTGTCCACCATGTACTTATACAAAAGATGTGGCACATGCTTTAAATTTTCACAAAACATCGGAGCATGTACATGCAGCATATTATGAGAATGGCCAGCCGGAATAAGGCGGCTGGCCAAAAACTCATTTGAACTGTGCCAGGAACTCAAGGACACTCTTAAGACCATTTTTAAATTTGTTTTCCATGTAAATGATTGTCTTATCGGTGAGCTTGATCTCATTGGCAAGATCTTCGCCAGGTTCGCAAGTGATGTATCCGGCAGAAGCAAGTGACCAGCAAAGAGAAGATACATGATCAGAATCAGAGTCGGGACAGAAATGATCCATAACTACATCTGAATTAGCAAAGTAATTTGCTTCGTCAAAGGATACAGCGGGCTGACGGCTTAAAACTTCTTTGTACATAGAGGTAAGAAGTTTCTGCTGTTCCCTGGTTAAATCATCCATAGTGATTCCTCCTTTCTATTTAGGGTAGGGAAATCTTAACACAGTATGAAATAAATTACCATAGAAAGGAAAAAAGTAGAGATATATCGACAGAAAACGAGGTGAGAGAATGAAGCTACAAACAATTTCATTAGTAATTTCAATAATCGCATTAGTTTTGGCTATAGCGAAAGCTGCTGGTTAAAAGTGATGGGAAGAAAAGGATGGTGTAAAGATGGAACATATAAAAATCGTATGCAAAATACCTCATGAGATAGCACTGCAGGATGGCTTCTTGAGCAAACTCATTAGAAAAATGGAGAGACAGGTGAAAAACACCAGAAAGAGCCCTCATATGACAATCGAAATCACATGGGGGCAGCAGGATCAATCAGAGGTTATTTCAAATGTACCGATTACGGATTTATCAATGGAATAATAAGAAAGCAGGATGCGAAAAATGAACACAGGAAAAATATTGACAACTGAAGCTGCTGCAATTCTCAACACGTCCCCGCAGTTTGTACGTGTTGCGATGCAGCAGGGAAAACTGCCGATTGGAATAGCGATTAAGATGTCCACCAAGTGGACTTATAACATCTCTGGAAAGCTTCTGACAGAATACAGCGGAAAAGATGTTGAAAAAGAGCTGGAACAGATCAGAAAAAAGAAAGTTATGTAAACTAAAGAAAAGAGCCGATGCAAGGGGTGCATCGACTCAGGTCCATATGTAATCAACCAATTACATAATATCATTGGGCCACTAAAAAGTCAAGAATGTAAGAAAAATCAGGGGTGAAATTCCCCTGTTTAGTACTCGATTAAGATATTAAACTTAGGAGCCTTTTGGTATGAAAACAAAGCGTAAAATCTGGTATCTGCAGAAGAAGGATATCCTGTATGTGGAAGAGAATCATGATGGCAAGTATGGAGCTAAGGGGAAGGAGAGACTGCCTAAGAGAAAGCTCACTCCTGAAGATGTTCAGAGAGTAAACGCCTGGAATAAATCCAAGAGGGCAAGACTCAGACTGATGGAATATTTTTCACCAGGTGATCTGTGGGTGACATTTACATACAAGCCAGAGAACAGACCTCCAGATATGGACACTGCCAAGAAGCAGTTTTTGAAAATGATGGACAAGCTAAGAAAGATTTACAGGAAAAAAGGCAGGGTGCTCTTCTGGATCCGGAACATTGAGCGGGGGACGAAGGGAGCCTGGCATATACATTGTATTATCAACGATATTGGAAATACGGCAAGTCTTGTTGAAAGGGCTTGGCCCTATGGTGGAGTATATGTAACTCAGATCAGGAAGAGTAAGTGCCCGGAAGAGGATTTCCAGAAGCTGGCTGATTACATCACAAAGGATGAGAAAACCAGGGAAAAGAAAAAAGACGGAACCCTGGCAAAGCCCAGACTTAGTGAAGCAAACTACAGCCATTCCAGGAACATGCCGCTTCCAGAGCCAAAGCCAGAGGAGCTGAAACGTTGGCCTAAGAAAGTGAAGCCTAAGAAAGGCTACTACATAGCAGAGCTCTTTGAGGGGAAAAATCCGGTAACTGGGTACAATTACCGCCATTACACATTGATCAGATTGAACAGACGAATTTAAAGAAAGGGGGAATCAAGCTGTGAAAGTCAATATTTATCTGGAAACAGATAAACAGTGCCAGGCGAGAGTTCAGCGCAGATACGGATATGTAATAGAAGCCGTGTACGCTGGCAGGACTGAGACCAGAGAAGGGTTCGGAAATAGTAGTAGTACATATCATCAGTGTAACTTACAGGCACTTATAGAAGCCCTTTCGAGATTTCGTTCTACATGTGAGATTTGCATATATACCAGAGATACCTTCGTGACATCCAGAGTATTGAGAATCTCAGATCTGGCAGCAGATGCCTTTAAAGATACAAAGGGAAAAGATATCAAAAATGCAGATGAATGGAAAAAGGTCTATGAAGTAATCAACCGGTTGAAACTGAAAGTTTCTTCGTTGGCCGGAGTACATTCATATTCGCAATGGCTCCAGGAGGAGATGATAAAACGTGGAAACTAAAGAATTGTGGGGAAAAGGATGGAGTTTGCGCACAGAACAGGATCCAAGGGCAATGACATATCTTGGAACAATAACAAAATCAGGAATACATTTTCACTATTACAGAGATGATGATGGAGAAATCTATTTTGATAATGAACCGGAAGATGGGAAGCCTGATTGGATGGAAAGAGCAGACAGAAAATTGAGAAATAGGGCACATAAGAAAAAATAAAAAGAAAAGAGGAAGAGTATGAGAACAATTGCAGTGATTAATTTAAAGGGTGGCGTGGCCAAGACCGTTACCACCAATAGTGTTGCCTATATTCTGGCAAGCCAGGGGAATAAAGTGCTTATTGTGGATAACGATAAGCAGGGAGATGCATCAAGAGGATTGAACTGCAGAACACAGGATGGAGAGGGAATAGATCGGATCATGACTGCAAGGCACCCGGAAGACTGGATGAAAAAACTGATCAGACATACGGAATTCCATAACATGGATGTATTGCCGGCAAATATGCGTCTTTTGATGGCTAACCAGGAAGTAATGTTCGATCAGACACGACCGCAGCAGTATAGGATAAAAAATGCACTGGCATGTGTGGCTGATCAGTATGATTTCTGCATAATTGACAATGCACCGGATATCAACGTATCAACGATCAATGCTCTGACAGCCTGTGATGATGTTTTGATTCCGGTAGAAATTGATGATAACACAACGGAAGGACTTCCGGAACTGGTGAATCAGATTGGTTATACAAAAGAGGAACTGAACCCAGAATTGAAAAATTATTGGGTCTTTATCACAAAATATGACAAAAACAACCTTGCACAGGCACAGGGAACAGAAATGATAGAGGCAGCAGGGTATCCAATGCTTAAGACGAAGATAAGATATTCCAGAAAAGTATCAGAGAGTACTTATGCAAGAAAACCTATCCCTTTGTATTCCGCGCGTTCTTTAGCCGCAAAAGATTATGAATGCCTGGTGAAAGAGTATCTGGTGGCAGCAGGAGTTATGATGGATAAATGGACGGAAGGGAGGAAAGCCTGATGGCATTCAATCTGGCCGACATGGTAAATAATCGTAAAAAGCCCACGGAGACTGAGAATATCAGTGATACAGTGTATCGGGATGTGTTTGAACTGGAGCCATCGAAAGAGAATTTCTATTCCACAGATCCGGAGAAACTGCAGGGATTGAAGAACTCAATTCTTCTATTTGGGGTTATGCAGGACGTTCTGATTGAGGACGTGGATGGTAAAGACAGGATCATATCAGGGCACTGTAGGACAATGTGCTGCAGGATGCTTGTGGAAGAGGGACATGAAGAGTTTCGGAAGATTAACTGTAAATATACAAAAGTGAATCTGAATACAGAAAAGTTCCCAGAAGATAAAGATGGAAAAGTGGAACAGCTGATCAATAAGCTGGGAATCATCCAGGCGAACCGGTTCCGTGAAAAAAGTGATTGGGAGAAAATGCAGGAGGCGCTTATCACAGAAGAGGTAATTAAGGAACTTCGTGATCTGGTTGACCTGCAGGGGACAACCAGAAGCATGGTACAGGCAACTCTCGGAACATCAGGGACACAGTTAGAAAGATATCATGCAATCCAGAAAAAATTAAGTCAGGAGTTCATGCAAGAGTTTCAAAATGGAAACATCAATATATCTGTGGCAAGGGAACTGACAGATCTGGATGAGAAACACCAGGATGAGGCTCTGGGGTTGTACAGAAAGAATGAAACAATTACGCTACCAGAGGTTAAAGCTTTGAAAGAAAAACAGGAAGTAGGACGTCAGATTCCTGGACAGCTGACACTTGATGAAGCAATTGGACGAAGAAGACCTCCGGAAGATGGAACGGTAATTGATGTTGACATTCAGATCGAACGATTCTTTGAAAGCTTAAAGAAATCAACAACAGAACGAATTCAAAGGCGGGATAAGAACATGTCCATTTATATGCTCAGCATTATATACAATGATGTGCGGATCAGAAATGGATATTTGAATTATCAGGGAAAATCAAATGGAATTCTGTTTAATCCTGGTAGTGGGGATGAAAAGTTGATTACATGGCAGCAGTTGGCTGAAACACTGATAGAGAAGTATGGAAAGAAACAAAAAGCGGTGAAGCTTGCACCTATGCCAGAACCACAAAAAGAATGTCCATACTATGATGCAAACGAAGTATTTCTGCCGGACATAGCAAGGATGATAAAGGTATTTCTTGAGGATGTTTATCTCAAAATGTATGTAGGAGCAACCAGACGCTTCAGTGCAATGGGAGCAGAGTTTGCAGTAGTACAGAGAACAAAAGAGAAAGATTTTGCATTTTACAATGAAAAAGGGGAGAAGGTCTGCCATGTATCAGCAGAACGTATGAAAGAAGAATATAGTAAAAGAGTGGTAGATGCTGCTGACATAAAAAAACCATCTGAGAAAGAGAAAAAATATCTTGATAATCTAACCAGAAAGCTGATAGGTGATTTTGATGAGTGGTTAAAACAGGACTTCCACAAAAGGGTGTTAAATGTAGTGACAAGCCCGGATGAGTTAAAAGAAAAAATAGGCAGCAGAAGAACATGGTGGTTCGATACTGGGCTTGGAATCGCACATGCTAATTTGTTTGATGATTATGTGCAGATTTGGGATGAGAGTAATAAATGCCTTGGAAACTATGACTGGTTTTATCTTGCAACTTCCATTCAGAAAATGTGGAATGAGATTGCTATGGAGAAAGCAGAAGCAGCCCAATCCAAAATAGTGGAAGAGACAGCAGAAAATGTGTCCGAGTCGGACATGTCAAAGCGCTGCCAACCGGCAGCAGAAAACGCGGATGAAAGGCAGCAGGATCTGGATCAAAGCGAGCAAGATTTATTGCCTGAGATTAGTGATCTTGTACCGGATGCTTGGCCGGATGATTTGAAAGATATTCCGGTTCCGACTCTGGAAAATATTTTGAGATATTTAAAGAAAGAAGAAAAAGACCTGGAAGAAATAAAGTTCGTGGCAGCAGAAGAATCAGGATTCCCAGTTAATGTATTACAGAAAGCCCAGATGAACGTGGCAGGACTGAGATTGCTTAGAAATCTGATAAGCACATGTCTGGACTCAGATGAGAGAGCCAAAGAAGAAACATCGGAGAAACTGCCGCTTCCTGTTATGAAAAATAATGATCAGCGTAAGGAATGGCTGAGAAATTATAAGGATTGGGGACTTTGGTATACAGATGAACATATTGGCGCCAGATACTACAAATATGATTTTGCAAATGGTGCAAGACTTATTGCAGAAGAATATGATCGGGACACTGTTCACAGCCAGTGGGTATCAGATAATACAGAATCATATTACATGCATTTGATTGGAGGACCTGAACCGGAAAGAAAATCAGGAATACCTAAATGGACACAGCATGGAAGATACAATAAATTCCCAAATAGTGAAAGCGAATTGGTTGAATTCTTAAAGGAAGTACAGAGGGAAAGCAAATGAACAGGGCAGAAATGAGACGTAAGGCCAGAGAACAGGAAAAATGCAGACTTCCATTGAACTTTAAGATGCAGCTTGGCCAGGTTGCAGGACTGACAGGGCAGCAGGCAATGATCTTGCAGAATTACCTAAAAGCGAGAGAGGATGAAATAACGGAGCAGGCAACGGACGCCTGCATCCGTGAAGCTCAGGAGAAACTGGAACGGGCAGAAGATTATATAACGATCACAAATATAATCATCTCTATTTACGCGATAAAGTTTTCATGGGGATTCACGAAAGCAAATAAAAAATTCCTGGATAATTGGAAATCAGCAATGGAGTATGTGAATCGCATAGGAGTGGCAAAAACTTATGAATATGCAAAAAGAGATATGGATATTGAAGTAGAGTTTGAAGATCTGGCAAATTATAACATTTATGAAGAACTGGGGCTTAACAGAGAAAAGGTGTAAAAGATGAAGTTAAGGATACTGAAAAAGAAATATAAAAAAATGTATGGGAAGAAACCGCCAGAACAGATGAAGAAGAGAATCATCAAGTCAATGATAAGACAATCGGAATATATAAAGATCAAGGCTATAGATCAGAATGCGAAAGAGTATTGTACACGCGTAGGGACTGCTGAAATTAAAAAAGTACTACTTGCGTTGATTAAAGCTGTCCGGAAAGAAATGATAGAATATGAACGGAATACGGAGAATCTTGTTAATACAACACGAATATTGGCTGAAAGGAGAAAAATACGGAAATGAAGATTAGAACACAGGGAAATCAGCTGATAGATATGACTGAAAAAGAAACGACTACAGTTCTCACACCAACCGGATCATATCAGATACTGGCACATACTAAAGACAAAAAGAAAGGAACTATCCTGGGAGAATATAGCACAGAGCCAAAGGCTGTTCGTGTTCTCTGTGCCATACAGGTTGCAGCTCGGCATCCAGAGAAAATCAAAATCTTTAAAATGCCATCAGATGCAGAGGTGATACTGTGAAAGAGTATAAAAACAAAATAAACGAATTAGATGCACAAATGAAAGGGAAGAAAAATGAAAGAGGGTAATATGGTATTTGATATTAATGGAGAATTTATTACGGAAATTACAAGGGAATGGTTTCACACAGGCGAGAAAAGTTATGAGACCATAATGGAAATTCTCATGGATAGCATGACTGGAACAGATAAACCAGAGGCGCAGATAAGGAGATATGCTGAGGACATTCTGCTTGGTCGCGCTGCTCTGAAGGGGGGCACGGCAGCAGGGACATATCATCTTGAAATATACGAACCGGGAGAAGAAGAGCAGATGCCGCAGAGAATGAACATCTGGAAAGAAATCGAAAGACGAAAGAAAATAGAGAAAGACCTGCGGAGGATGATTGAACGGTGGGATGTTGCAATGGATCACATATCGGAAAGTACACAGAGAGAAATCCGAAAGGAACTCGGAGAAGAGACTGCGGAGGATAGACAGCAGGATGCACTCGACAGTCTCATGGAACGAATGATGGATGAAGAAAATCACACCACAGAGGATTATGGATGGTTAGAGCCGGACGGAACTTTTCACGGAGCGGAATGGGGAGAGCATCAGGAATGGGCGCAGAATTACATGAACGAAAAGTTGCCGGAGGAAGCAATGGACAGAGACATTGACTTGCAGACAAAATGCAATGTCGGCCTGATCGGAGCAGGAGACTGGCTCGTCGAAAGAGGGTGGGTTCTCTTACACAATCCGAGTCGAGGAATTGCTTTTCCGACAAAGAATCCGGTCAAAGAGTACACAAAGGCACAGAAAGAGTTCCTGTATGACTATTACATGGAAAGAGATTGCAAAAAAGAGGCGAACGCAATATGGAAGGAGAGCGATAAGAGATGAACAAAGTAATTTTAATGGGGCGTCTTACCAGAGATCCAGAGGTGAGATACACCCCAGGGGAAAATTCATTTGCAATTGCCAGATACACACTGGCAGTAGATAGGAAGATCAGAAAAGATGGAGATGCAACTGCAGATTTTATTAATTGTGTAGTGTTTGGAAGATCTGCCGAGTTCGCGGAGAAATACTTCCGAAAAGGATTGAAGATTACAATCGAAGGCCGTATTCAGACCAGAAGTTATACCAACCGTGATGGACAGAAAGTTTATACGACAGAGGTTGTTGTGGAAGAACAGGAATTTGCAGAAAGCAAAGGCTCTGGATCTGGCAGCAGTCAGCATAATGTTCCACAACAATCACCAGATGTGGGACCTGATGGTTTCATGAATATCCCGGATGGAATTGAAGAGGAACTGCCATTTAGTTAATGTCCGACTCGGACAAGATGAAAGAAGGAAAAATATGAGCGGACTTAAATTTCCAAAAGAAGAAACGAAGAAAAAAAAGATGTCCCATCCGGCAAGCATTCTTGGAAGCCGGAAAGGAAGATGTTATCTGTGCGGACGGTACACACAGACCGAAGAGCATCATATTTTTGGCGGACCTAACCGAACATTATCCGAACAATATGGATTAAAAGTAGACCTGTGCCTGGAATGCCACCAGTTCGGAGCACATGCGGTACATAAAGACCAGGCGGTAATGGATGAGCTTCACAGACTGGGACAGGAAGCCTTTGAGAGCCAGATTGGCAGCAGGGAACAGTTCCGGAAGATATTCGGGAGAAACTGGCTATGACATTATATGAGATTACAGAAAACATAACAGAAGAGCCAGAAGAGGCTGTAACCATAAAGGAAGCATCCAAAAGGCTGAACCGGACAGTCGGGAGTCTGTACGGTGCCGCAGCTGAGGGAAGACTGATAAACGGCAGATACTATCTAAGAGCCGCAGACCGGACACTCAGCAGAAACAAAGACCGGAACCTGCTCCTGGAATACGATCTGGTCCGGCAGAAGCTGCTGAAGAAGGGCAGAGGATAATCAAAATGAATGCCTAATAACGAAGAGGTGAAAGAGTATGACCAGAGCAGAAAGAAGGCGCCAGGCAAGGATGCAGGAAAAATGTCAGGTGCCATTAAACCTTAATCTTACAGTGGCCCAGGTATCAGGGATGACCGGGCAGCAGGCTTCTATATTGCAAACATACCTGAAAAGGATGGAACAGCAGACAACAGAAACTGCAACAGACGCTGTGATCAGAGAAGCCCAGGAAAAACTGGAACGTGCAGAGGACTATATTACCGTAACCAATATAATTATTTCTCTGTATGCGATTAAGCTTTCGTGGGGATTTACAAAAGCAAACAAAAAATTCCTAAAGAACTGGAAAGCAGCAATGGATTATGTAGACCGGATCGGAGTTGCAAAAGCTTATGAGCTTGCACAAAAGGAGATGGACATTGATGTAGAGTTTGAGAATCTGGCAAATTATAACATTTATGAAGAGATGGGATTTAACAGGGAATAGGTACGAGGGGTGATGGAAAATGAATAGCAAGATGGAAGATAGAACCTGTAAGACCTGCAGGCACAATGACGATCTTCTATGTGACAAGAAAGGAATCTGGATCAGAGATGACCATAGTTGCAATAAATGGGAAGCGCAACCGTGGAAGCAGTGGGAAAAAAGCATAATGTCCAAATTCCTTAAAACGAGGTGAGAAAATGACAAGAGCAGAAACAACCAAATTCCTTGGACAACTACTTGTATCTACTCGTATTGGTGGAGCTGGTTCGCACTGGGCCAGCGAGGTTAGCATTGATCCATGGACATCAAAGGCAAAACGAGTGGATTATATGGAGTTTTGCCCGGCAAATCAATACTCTGTATCCGGAATAGAAAAAGGCATATTCACTTGCTATGAGATTAAAAGTTGTAAGGAAGATGTTTATAGCGGTAATGGTTTGAATTTCTTTGGAGAAAAGAACTATATAGTAACTACGATGGAGTGTTACAAAGAAATTCAGCCAGATTTTAGAAGTGGTAAATTTGCTAATTACATGCGCGAAAAACACCCAGATTCATCAATTTATTACGGAGTTATGGTTCCTATTCCGTTCTGGGGAGAAGCAGCGGAAGAATTTAAAGATCCCACACCATTAAGCGAGGACAGAAACTGGAAGCTGGAAATCGTATTGCCATGCAGGCAGGGTATAAGAATAAAATCCATGACAGAGTTGCTGTTTTGTATGCTGCGGAGCGGACATTGAGGAGGAAATCAAAAATGGTTGATTTATTAATAGCATTTGGCATTGGAACTGTGCTTGGAGCATTTGGTGTATTACTATGGGCGTCATGTGCGATAAAAAAACAGAAAAAGCAGAGGAATGATGATATATGAGTAGGGGAAAGAAAATAGCGAAGGAAAATATTAATACAGAGCAGGCAGCAGTCACAAATCAAGAGCTGCTGTGTGCAATAAAGACAGTAAGCAGGTACTGTGCGGAACACCCACATTGTGTACGCTGCGCCATGATTAGCCATTGCGGATCCACACTACCGCGTGAATGGGATTTTTCAGAACTGGAGGAATTGCGGAATGGATAAGGACACATTACAAAAGGCAAAAGAGTTGGAGCGGGATGTTAAAAGTATTACGCGGATTCTGGAAGAACATGATAAACATCATTGGGTACAAGTTGTTTCTCCAAAAACTGATGATGGACAGTCAAAGCGATTCCAGAATGATCTTGCAGAATGGTTAAGGCAGCAAAAAGAAATATATGAAAAGGAACTGGCAGACTTGTAGGAGGTGAAAGCTTGTAATGAACCATGAAAAATATAAAGACCCAACAGCTGAGTGGGCGATAGCTGAAGCAGAGAAATGGGAGCGACAGCAGAGAAGACTGGAAGAGAAACATGGAATCAAAAGAGGGGATATTATTCAGATCATACAAACCAGTTATGCTTCTGGTGACGGGAAGATCATCACCCAAAAGGTGAAAGCCAGGATAAAAGCATTATATCCCCATGTAGTGCAATTACAATTACCAAATGGCATAACCAGATCACCTACATACTGGGAACTGGAACGGCTGAAAACAGGAGGTGATACCGATGGACAGGAGATTGCAGGAAGAAAATGAAAAGAAAAAGGAATATTTAAAATCATATCAGAGAGCAGTCAAAAGAGAGCGGGACATCCTGGAAGAAATCAAAAGATTAAGAGCTGATAAGATGTTCCCTTCTGTAGTAAATGATGGTATGCCAAAGGGCAGCAGTCAATCTGATTTGTCTGATTATATTGCAATACTGGATGAGCAGATTGAACTGTTAAAGAAAGAACGGTTAAAAAAAGTTCAACAATATCGGAAGATTGAAAATCAGATCCGCAAAATGCATTCAGAAGATGAACGGAAAGTTCTGCGCTTACGCTATATAAAGGGCTTAAAATGGGATGATGTAGCAACAGAGATGGGCTATGGATGGACACAGGTACATAGGCTGCATTCATCAGCATTGAAGAATTTTAAGATGGTATAGAATGGTATACTTGATTCGTGTTATAACTATAATAGATTCAGATGGATGAATCAAATATCAATCGGTTGCACCCTTACTTGTCAGGCACTATGGCTTGGCAGGTATATCGGAACATAGCTCAGTGGTAGAGCAGCTGGCTTATATCCAGCGTGTCGGTGGTTCGGTTCCATCTGTTCCGACTCGGTTAGTACCGCCGATATAATGGTACAATACTGACTCATACATACTTCCACAAACGTCTGGCAGGCACGGCCGGGCGTTTTTTATTGGAGAAAAAGATGATATATAAGAGATGTGGCAGGTGCGGAAAAAGAATTCCGTCCGGCAGCAGGTGTCCCTGCATGAAACAAAGAGATAAAGAACGCTATCGGATATATGATCAGAATGCCAGAAATCAGAAAAGCAAAACATTTTATGATTCAAGGGAATGGCAGCTGACAAGATCTGATATTCTCAGTGCTTGCGGGATTGATGTGTATGTCTACATGACGGAAGGAGTAATTCTGGCAGCAGATACAGTGCATCATATTATTCCGTTAAAAGAAGCATGGGATAAACGATGCGATAAGCAGAATCTGATGCCATTACATCACGATACACATTCAAAAATTGAGCAGATGTATAAAAAAGAGAGACCAGTGATGGAAAAAAAGCTTGCAAAAATGCTTGTGGATTTTTATACACAGACGGGAGGGGCGGTCTGAAAAGTTTTCAGGAAATGCCGTCGTCCCCGCCTGCCCTATAGCTTGCGCAAAATTCTAAATACTCATAAAAAGTTGGCAAAGGAAGGAGGGAGGATGAATGGGAAGACCGAGGAAGCCGCTGACAGAGCAGCGGGGAAATCTTACTGTGATCACAATGCAGACCAGGGAAGCAGAAGAAGACAGTGTGACTACGGACAAAAATCAATTAAAACGTCCTCCTACCTGGCTAATTGATAATGTGGCAAAAAAAGAGTGGCGCAGGATTGTCAAGGAACTGGAAAAGATCAATCTGATCGGGAACCTGGATCGTAACAATCTGGGCGGTTACTGTAATGCTTTTGCTAACTATGTTAAGGCTACAGAGATATTGAAAGATCAGACTTATTACATTGATCGAGAGACCAGGAATGGCGTTATTGTGGTGAAAAATCCAATGGTTGATATTCAGCGCACATACGCAGAGGAAATGAGAAAATTTGCTTCCCTGTGTGGACTCACTATTGACGCCAGACTAAAAGCTGCAGCAGTGAAGTCTGATAAGACAAGGGAAGCTATCACAAATAAATTTGGCAATATATGACCATCAAAGAAGAACTGATAGATTACGCCAACCGTTGTCTGGCCGGGGAAGAAATATCAGGGAAAAAACATAAATGGGCTTGTATGCGCTTCCTTAGGGATTGCAAGAAAGAGGATGCAAAGAATGTACAGGCTAATGTATGGCCTTATCATTGGGATGAAGAGGAAGCATCAAAAATTGTAGACTGGTTTTCTATGCTACGGCATTCTAAAGGTGACCTTGCAGGACAGCCGATCAGCTTGACGATATGGCAGAAATTTAATCTGTGCCAACTTTACGGATGGCGCGAAGATATTACCGGTTATAAAAGGTTCAAACAGTCTTTTATTGAGGTTGGAAGGAAAAATGCCAAGTCTCAGATGGAGGCTGGTGTAGCCTTATATGAAATATCAGTTATGGCTACGAGAAATGAAGAAAATTACGAATATTATACTGCTGGAACCAAGAGGGATCAGTCGAAGATTATTTTGAATGAAGCTAAGCTCATGCTGAATAAATCTCCACTGAAACCTCTTTTTAAAATCACCAGGGATGCTGTAATACACAGAAAAACTGGAAGCTTCATAAAGGCATTGTCGAAAGAGGATGGCCAGAATGGAGATGGAACCAATCCGGCCGGACTGATTTTGGATGAATACCATCAGCATAAGACTACTGAGTTTTATGATCTTGGTCTTGGAGCAAACACCAAAGAGCCATTGCTGATGATTATTACAACTGCAGGGATGGATCTTACTTATCCATGTTATGTGCAGGAGTATCAATACTGCTCTAAGATACTGGATCCGGATGTGGATGTGGAGAATGAAGAGTATCTGGTGGATATCTGCGAAGTGGATCCGGAGGATTATAAGGATGATATCCGTAACCTGGAAGATGAAAACATCTGGAAAAAAGCGAATCCGATTAGGATGAGCTATAAAAATGGCGCGGATAAGATCCGTACAGCCTGGCGGGTAGCCAAAGAAATACCGGAAAAGATGACGGCATTTCTCACAAAAATGTTGAATATCTGGGTTCAGGCAAAAGAAAACGGATATATGGACATGGCAAAGTGGAAAGCCTGCCAGGTTGATAAAATCCCTATTGATACTCATGGAATGAGTGTTTATGTGGGGTTCGATATGTCAGCCAAAATAGACCTTACATCTGTTACATTCGTAATTCCCTTTCTATCAGGCGAATTTGACAAGACTGGAAAAGAAATTGTGAAATACATACTGTATTCCCACTCTTTCATTCCGAATCGGGAGAAGTTGGCTGAAAGAAAGGCAAAAGATAAAGTGGATTATGATGCCTGGGAAAGAATGGGATTTATTACAGTGACAGATACTCCGATTGTAGACCAGAATGCAGTAATGCAATATGTATTGGATACATGTGCAGAGAATGACTGGAACATAGAATGTCTGTGCTTTGACCCTGCCAATGCAAGTAAGCTGATGATGGATCTATCAAACGAAGGTTATACAGTGGAGGAAGTTTTCCAGAGCCATAAACACTTGAATGAAGCTACTCAGGGATTCCGTGAGCAGGTATATTGCGGAAATGTCCTGTACGAATACAATCCTGTATTGAATTTTGCAATGAGCAATGCAGTGATCAGAACCAACCAGGGACTGATTAAGATAGATAAAGATGCTACAACAAAAAGAATTGACCCTGTGGATTCTACCTTGTGTGGATTTAAGCTGGCAATGTATCATGAATTCGGATCCAGCTACCAGGAGGGAATAGATCAATTTTTGGAAAGTGACTGGTAACATGAACATATTAGACAGATTAAAAAATGCATGGAATGCAATGACGCGACCAACGGTAGACATGGATGACGATGATCTGAAAGAATGGCTGGGAATAACTGGTACTAATCCAGATGTTGAGAAAGAGGTGACATATTACACCTGCTTAAAAATGCTCAGCGAAACCATGGGAAAAGTGCCGTTAAAGTACTACCAGGAAACGCCTAAAGGTCGGATCAGGGCAGAGCCGAGCAAGATTACCAGGCTTCTGACTGTGAGACCGAACACGATAATGACACCCACAACTTTGTGGACTACTACAGAGATGAACTGTCAGCATTATGGAAATGGCTATATCTGGATGCGTGGTACCTTTGAAAGAGAAAAATATGGAGGACATTACAAAGTCCTGGATCTTTGGCCAATGCAGGCGGATTGTGTGACTGTATATATGGATGATGTTGGTGTGTTTGGAGGAAAAGGGAAACTGTATTATCAGTACAATGATCCCAAGACCGGTGAACAGTATTTGTTCAGATCCAGTGAGGTTATGCACTTTAAAACCTGGTATTCCTTAAATGGAATTATGGGAAAATCTGTGCGGGAAATTCTGCAAGATACCGTGGGTGGAGCATTGGAAAGTCAGAATTTTATGAATAACCTTTATCGTCAGGGACTAAGTGCAAGCATGGCATTACAGTACGTGGGTGATTTGGAAGAGAGCAAGATAAAAGCACTGCAGAAAAAATTTGCAGATAAACTGTCAGGCCCGAAAAATGCAGGAAGGGTAATACCTGTCCCAATCGGACTACAGCTTACTCCACTGAAAATGAATCTGACTGACGCACAGTTTTTCGAATTAAAAAAGTATTCCGCACTTCAGATTGCCGGAGCATTCGGTATTAAGCCGAATCAGATCAATAATTATGAAAAATCCAGTTATTCAAACAGTGAAACCCAGCAGTTGGCTTTTTTAGTTGATACCGCTTTGTACAGACTAAAGATGTATGAAGAAGAGATTAATGCGAAAGTTCTGAGCTTGAAAGAGGAAGAAAATGGATTTTTTTATAAGTTTAATGAGAAGGCAATTTTGAGGACTGATACAAAGACACAGATGGAAATGCTAAAAGATGCTGTAAACAATGGAATATACAAGCCAAATGAAGCGAGGAGATATCTGGATATGCCGGATGATCCGGATGGCGATAAGCTCATTGTGAATGGAAATTATATTCCGCTTGAAAAAGTTGGAACACAGTACACCAAAGGAGGTGAGTAGAATGCCAGTATTACTGCTGAAAAACCAGAAAAAGAATGTAGGAAAATTGGAAATCTGCAATCAGACAGAAATCTCAGCAGATCTGAATATTTTTGGGGATATCGTATCTGATGACTGGGGAAAATGGTGTGATGATGATACCTGTCCTTCTGATATTTCAGATTTCCTGAAAAATCTGGAAGACATACAGGAGATTAACCTTCACATAAACAGTGGAGGCGGATCTGTATTTGCCGGAATTACCATTTATAACATGTTGAAACGCAATAATGCCAGGATTACCACCTATATTGATGGTATTGCGGCCAGTATTGCTTCTGTGATTGCATGTGCCGGTGATCGGATTGTGATTCCGGCAAATGGAACCTTTATGATTCATAAGCCTACAAATGGTTACTTTTTTACCAGTATGAACGCAGATCAGCTGAGAAAAGATGCAGATACTCTGGATATTTGCCAGAAAGCAATCCTGCAGACATACATGTCGAAGACAAAAGAAGGGGTTACAGAAGAGGAAATCAATAATCTGATCAACGCAGAGACCTGGATGGTCGGAAGTGATACTACTGATTATTTTGATTTTGAAGTGGAGGACAGTGTACAGGCAGCAGCTTGTACAAGTAATTACTTTGATGAGTATTCAAAGACCCCAAAAGCATTAAAGCAGCATGAAGAACCGGAAAATAAAACTCTGGATATTGACGCTATTGCAGATGCAGTTATGGAAAAAATCAAAGCAAAAGAGGCTAATCAGAGAAACCTGGAAAATGAAAAGATAAAGGCTGAATTATTGGGAGATCTTGACCGGTATGGTGTTTGATCTCTCTTTTTGAAAGGAGAAAAAGACGTGAACAAAGAATTATTAGACCTTCTGGAGAAGATTAACGCGAAAAAAGATGAAGTTAAGAACCTTGCCAATGAAGGAAAACTGGAAGAAGCAAAAAAAGCTAAAGATGAACTGAAAGAGCTTCAGGATAAATTTGATATTCTGAAAGACTTGGACGATGGAGCAGCCGTGCCGGAGAGTAAGGTTCCTGCAGGAACACCAAAAGATTCTACAGCAGAGTTTGCACAGGCTGCAAGAAATGGATTCCGTGTGAAGAATTCCATGAATGAAGGAACTGAAGCTGATGGTGGATATACTGTTCCGAATGATATCCAGACACGAATTAATAAATATAAAGAGGCAAAATTCTCTTTAGGACAGCTGGTACGAAAGGAAAGTGTTAAAACCGTAAAAGGATCCAGAACCTTTAAGAAGCGTTCACAGCAGACTGGATTCACCAAAGTTGGTGAAGGTGGTAAGATCGGTGCAAAAAATACTCCACAGTTTGAGCGTATTGATTATGAAATCAGTAAATATGCAGGATATTTTCCAGTGACCAATGAGCTCCTGGCTGACAGTGATGCAAATATCGCTTCTACACTTATTGAGTGGATTGGAGATGAAGCAAGAGTAACTGAGAATAATCTAATCATGGGTCAGATTAAGACCAAAAAAGAAGTAGAATTAAACGGATTGGATGATATTAAAAAAGTTCTCAATGTTACCCTCGGATCCGCATTTAAGCAGTCTTCCAGAATCATTACCAATGATGATGGATTACAGTATTTAGATACATTAAAAGATTCTACTGGAAGATACCTTCTTGCACCGGATCCAAAAGATACCATGCAGTTGCGACTTGCGGTCGGTGGTACATTCGTACCGGTCGAGGCAATCCCAAAAGGGGATTTACCAAGCACAGTGACATATGAGCAAACGAAAGATATTGATGTAAATGCCAAAAAAACTTATTACACAAAAGTGGAAGATGTATATACAGCAGTTGATGAGCCGAAAAAACAGGACATTGCAAATTATTATGAGGCCAGTGCGACAAAGATTCCGGTTATAATCGGAGATCTGAAAGAAGGTATCTGGTACTTTGACCGTGCAAAGACTACAATCATGACTTCCAATATTGCTTCAATCGGTGACCTTAATGCATTCGCGGAAGATCTGACTATTTATCGTGCTATCGAACGAGAAGACGTTAAGATAAGGGATAAAGAGGCGTTTGTAAATGCTTATCTTCTGCAGAAATGATGGTGAATAAATGCTGGAAAAAATAAAAAAAAGATGTGGAATTGCAGAAGGCGTTAAAGTGTATAACGAGGATATCAGCGTTTACATTGAAGATGCACTGGAGGACATGAAGACCTCCGGTGTGCCTTCTGATATTCTCAAGAAGGATACGGATGATCCGAGAGTCCTTACAGCTGTGACTTTATATGTAAAGGCATATCTTGGAAATGACCGCTCAGATACTCGAATGTATCTGGATCTGTACCGAAAAAAAGTTTTTCGCATGACACTGGAAGGAAGTGACCTGGATGTGGAATAAAAGTATTTCGCTGCCGGTAAAGAAAAATGATCCAACGATAAATGATAATGGAATCATGATGGAGGAAACATATGAATTTATCGGTGGTATTCCGGCAGACTTCCGCGACAGTACCAGGGATGATGAGGTTCTTGCGAAACAGAATGGTTATACAGCAGACCAGGTTGTTGAGATCATGGCGTGTAATTATTCTGGAGAATCATTCCTGGTGGATGAGTCTACAGGTGAAATTTATGATATAAAGCGCAGATATCAGAAAAATAAATCCATGAAGGTGCAGCTGACTTGTCAGATGCGTGAACGTGGGAAAGCACAGGTAGGACAATGGCAAGGATGACGATAACAGGTTTTGAAGATGTTGAAGAGATGTTGAATAAGCTGGCAAATCCTTGTGAAATGGCTGAAAAAGCAGTGAATAAGGCCGCCCCAATTGTCGAAAAAAACCTGAAAACACAGATCAGATCCGCAGCTAACAGAAGGGATAAATGCGGAAAACCGTATTCAACAGGCGAACTGGAAGCTTCCATAGCTGCTACAAACGCAAGAGACAATAGTCTCGGAGTGTTTGCTGTGGTAAAACCCAATGGAACTGATAAAAATGGTTTTAGAAATGCTGAAAAAATGGGTTATCTGGAATATGGTGTAAGGTCACACGGCCAGGAGCCAAGACCTGTACGCGCGGCAGCAGTAGCACAAAGCAAAAATGCAGTAATGCAGGTTATGGAAGAGGTAATTGGCGCGGAGGTGGACAAGCTGTGACAATAAATCAAAAGATAATAAATGCGTTGAAGCCTCTTGGCATTCCGGTGACATCAGATTTCTTTGGCGGTGGAAATAGTGAATATATTACCTTTAATTATGTGAAGGATGGTGCAGAACTGTTTGCGGACAATCAGCCTGTAGAGGATATATCCTTAATGCAGATTCATTATTTCCTGCCATCAACCAAGGATTACCTGGAAGCAAAAAGAAAAATTCGTAGAGTGATCCTGGAAGAAGGTGGAACGTATCCTGATGTAACCGTATTGATGGAACCAGATAATAAAACAAGACACATTGTATTCGAATGTGAATTTGAAAATGATTATGATATGGAGGAATAGCACATGGCACATATTGGTATGAAAAATCCTGTAGCAGCAAAGTGGGCAGAAGGAAACAAGTACACAGAAGGTTTCGTTGTTGCGAAAGCAATCAACTTTACTGGAACACCGAATAAAAACGAAGTTGAGCTTTTTGCAGATGATGGAGTAGCTGAGACTGATAAAAGCATAAGAGACATGGGGACTTCTCTTGGCATTGACGATCTGTCTCTGGAGAAACAGGCGAAACTGCTTGGTCATACATATGTAAAAGAGGCAGCAGGAGATTCAGGTCAGGAAGGAACTCCTGAGAGCATTGAAATCGGATCAGAAGACGAAGCTCCATACTTTGGAGTTGGTTTCTATAAGCGCAGAAAGAAAAATGGTGTGGTTAGTTTCACTGTTATCTGGCTGTACAAAGTCCAGCATAGTGAGCCTACAGAAAATGCAGAGACAAAAGGTGACACTACAAACTTCCAGACTGCCACCATTGAAGGTAAAGCATACCCAGTGGAAGTTGATGGCAAGATGTCAATCGGTAAAAAACTCGTATTTGACAGCGAAGCTAAAGCGAAAGCATGGCTAAAAAAACAGGCAGCAATTACTGAGTAAACATTGAGGGAGATCATATGAGCGACTTAAGACCAATAGGAGCTCCGGTCGTTATCGGTGGACAGGAATATAATATCCTGTTCACCATTGGAGCAATTGAAGCAATCCAGGAAACTTGTAATAAAGCATTAGTGGAAACTATGCCGGCAATTGCGAGGGTGGCAGATTTCAAAACTGATTCAGAAGACGTAAAAACATTTTATAATGTTATTGCTGCGTTTCTTACCGTAGATACAGGCAAGGAAGTAAAAGCAGAAGATATTGACGGGATTATAAAACCAGCTGAAATGAAAAAGATAGCAATTACTCTGCTGGAGGCATATGGATTTTCCATGCCGGATCCTGACAGTGACGGTGAAGATACTGAAGACGAAGAGGAAGAAAACCCAAACCAGGAGACCGGGCTATAAACGTAGCCCGGTTACTGTATGTGGGATGTAAGGTACTAAATTATAGTGAAAAAGAGGTGCTTGAGATGACACTTCGGAAATTTTATCTGATCTATAATGAGTATCTGGATTATAACGGATTAAGAAAAAAGGACGAAAAGTTAAATTTGGACACCATTTTCTGATTTTCTTCCGCAGCTCTGTTAAATGATATTGAAATTTACAGAGCTGCGGATTATAATTAAGAAAAACAGAAAGGTGGGTGGCATATGTTATTGGTAATATTGTTTGTATTGTTATTATTAGCAATACTGATAGGGACTCTGATAAAGAAATTTATCAAATGGGTTACATCACCGGTGGTGTATAAAACCCACATTGATGAAGTCCCAATATCAAAGAAATAAATATAAATAAAAATCCATGTAAAAAGAGCATCTCAGTTTGAGGTGCTCTTTTTATGTGGATTTTTTGTTGGGAGGACTAACTATGGCAGGAAAGAAAATTGGAATTGTACTTGCACTGGACGGAGAAAGACAATTTTCACAGGGCGTATCAAATGCGAAAAAAGAAAGTGCAATGCTTAACTCTGAACTGAAAAAACTCAGCACAGAATATAAGGGAAATGCCAATTCTCTTGAATTTCTGACTAAAAAGCAGGAAAACCTGTCAAAGCAGACTGAGAGTTATCAGAAAAGGGCGGAGTCTGCGAAAAAAGGACTGGAAAATGCACAGAAGGTATCGCAGAAAGCGGCGCAGAGATATGAAGAACTTTCCAAGGCATTGAAAGATGCTGAAAAAGCCCAGGGAAACATGCAGAAATCTGGAAAGGATGGTACAAAAGAGTATCAGCTGCAGTCAAAGGAAGTGGAAAGCCTTCAGAAGGCTGTTGAAAAACAGGGATTGGAGTGCCAGAAGTGCGAAGGAAAAGTATCGGACTGGTCTAAAAAAGTTAGTGACGCCGAGAATGATATAGAAAAAAATAACCAGGCTTTAAAACAGAATGAGAAGTATCTGCAGGAAGCACAAAATGCTACGGATAAATGCGCAAAGAGCATAAACGAATATGGAAAAGAAACAACGACGGTTATCACTACTACGAAAGAGTTCGGAGAGAGCTTGAAGGAAGGTTTTGGAGAAGCTTTAGCAGCAAAGGGCCTGGAACTTGCAGGAGAAGCTATTTCGGCAATTGGTGATAAGGCAAAGGAAGCAGCAGAGTATGTGGTGGAAGTCGGAAGTTCCTTTGAAGCTGGAATGAGTGAAGTGGAGGCTATCTCTGGAGCAACCGGATCAGAGCTGGAAGCACTGGAAAATAAGGCAAAGAGCCTTGGAAGTAGTACGAAATTCTCTGCAACGGAAGCAGCCAACGCGATGACAAATATGTCCCTGGCCGGATGGTCTGTAAACCAGACTCTTTCTGGTATTGATGGCGTTCTACAGTTGGCAGCCGCTTCCAATATGGATCTGGCAGATGCATCCCAGATTGTTACAGACAATATCAGTACTTTTAATCTGGAAGCTTCACAGTCAACTCATTTAGCAGATATGATGGCATATGCACAAGCAAACAGTTCTACTACAGCAGCAGAGCTGGGCGAGGCATATAAGAACTGTGGTGCCAATATGAATGCCGCCGGTCAGGACATTGAGACCACTACCTCTTTCCTGGAAGCATTGGCAAACAACGGACTCCGGAGCAGTGAAGCTGGTACCTCCCTTGCTGCCATAATGAGAGATCTGACCAGTAAGATGAAGGACGGAAAGATTGCCATTGGTGATACTTCTGTAGAAGTCATGGATTCCAACGGAAACTTCCGCGACATGACGGACGTCCTAAAAGATGTAGAAAATGCTACAGATGGAATGGGAGATGCACAGAAACAGGCGGCTCTCATGTCAACCTTTACGTCTGACTCCATTAAGGGCTTGAACATGCTTCTTAATACCGGCGCTGATCAGGTGGCTGGCTATGAGGAGAGTCTGAGAAATTGTTCTGGTGCTGCTTCTGATATGGCAGATACCATGCAGGATAATCTGCAGGGAAAATTGACAGAGCTTAGTTCTGCTACTGAGGGACTGGGAATTGCGGCGTATGATTACATTTCAGGTCCTTTGCAGGATGGTGTGGAACTGCTTACTGATATTGTATCTGGCTTAACAGACGTGATTACACCTCAAAAAGATGCAATGGAAGAAATGTACGATGAAGTTGTACAATCCTCCCAGAAAGTTGCAGATAATGTACAGGCGATTGACGATCAGTTTACCGGAACCCTGAATTCAGTGGAAAATGTAGGCGCTCTGGCTGACAGACTGGAAGAGTTAAATAATGTTGAAGATAGAACAGCTGTCCAGAAACAGGAAATGGCATCCATTGTGGACAAACTGTCACAGTCCATTCCAGAACTGGCTGGTGCTTATGATGATGAAAATGATAAACTGAGTGTAACTAATGATGAGCTGGAAAAACTGGTAGAAAACTATCAGCAAACAGCAATCCAACAGGCGGTAATTGCAGCCACACAGGATTTAATCAATGAGTCTTTAGCGGCACAGGTCCAGCTGGATAAAGCACAGGAACAGAAAAAAAACACTGAAGATAGAATGGAACTCTTGGAAAAAGAGAGAGAATTAATTGTAAAGCTCCAAGAGGAAAGACAGAAAGCCAGCGTAGATCCAAGTTATCAAGTTGATATTGATTTTCCAACAGAGAAAACAAAACTTTATACAGAGGCATTAAAAAAAGGTGCAATAACACAGGATGAATTTAATTATGCTATGGAACATCTAAGCGATAGTAGCAGCGAATTGGATTCACGTTTAGATGTTATTGATGGAAGAACAGTAGCATATGGTGATGCAACTGGAATAGCAGCTACGAGCATAGCTGATTGTGCAGAGAAAACGGAAGGATATTCTCAAGCAATTGAGGAAAATCAAAAAACAATTGATAAATGCTCGGAAGAACAGGAAAGATATGCCAAAAGTGCAGAAAACATTACAAAAGTAAAAAAGGATAATACTGAATCAATAGAAGACAATACAAAGGCGCAAGAAGATAATGCTGATGCAATCCAAGCAACCGGATTGGCGGCAGCAGGAGCTGGCACAGCCCTGGAAGGGTTCAACAAAACTATGGAACGCTCCCAGGAAGCCGCGGATTCTGCTAAGACTGCCATGCGTCAGATCCTGGACGAATACAATTCCACCATGGATTCTATCAAAGCTGATTTGCAGGATAAAATCAGTTTTGCAGATAAATTCGATGGTGGGGATGATATCACCACAGAACAGATGAACGAAAACCTGCAGTCCTGGGTGGATGGAATCCAGAACTATCAGCAGAATCTCCAGCGCCTTAAAGAAGCCACAGATGAGAGCGGACAAGCGATCTTTTCCGCAGAGTTTATCCAGGCAATCCAGGAGCAAGGAACTGATGCAGCTAATATGCTCCAGCATATGGTATGGACCTTGGACAACCAGGGAGAATACGGTGTTGAACAGCTGAAAGGTATCTCCAAGAAGTGGACTGATGCCATGGACATTTCTGAGGATACAGCAACGGTGATGGCGGCAAACAAGACCGCTTATGAGTTGGCAGTGGGAGAGATTGGATCCACAGATTATGATTTTTCTGATCTGCGCGAGTCCATTGACAATGCCGTTGCTTCGGCGGTAGAAGGCTGGGCTGAGCTTCCGGCAGCCACACAGGAATCTCTCATGCAGACTGTCCAGATGGCGCAGGAATGTGGTGTACAGATCCCAGAGGGACTTGCAGATGGAATTGCAAGCGGTGAGATAACCCCTCAGCAGGCAATAGATCAGCTGAACGGAACTATTGAAGGAACAATCCAGGGCGTGGCAGAAATTGCCAATAAAGCGGGTATCCAGATCCCGGAAGAAATCCAGGCAGGAATTAATGCCGGTGGTACTCAGGCAGTATCCGCTATGCAGGAGCTTCTGGCACTGATCCAGCAGCAGGCAGCAGATGCACAGTCTGCAGGTGAAGATGTTGGTACTGCTGTAGGAGAAGGAACCCAGAATTCAATTAAAGATCAGCAGTCTGGCGTTGAACAGGCTGGTGGCGAGATGGCGTCCGCCGGAGCGAAGGCGGCCGAAGAGAAAAAAGGCGAATATGAGAAAGCCGGAACAGTAGCCGCTCAGCAGTATCAGACTGGTATAAATTCTGGAAAAAGTGGCGCGATCAGCGCTTCCGGAACAATGGCGAGTCAGGCAGCGGCCGCAGTTCGAACCTATCAGAATAGCTTTTACACTGCAGGATACAACGCGGCTGCTGGTGTAGCGCAAGGTATATCAGCAGGCCAGTCCCAGGTCATCAGCGCTTCAATAAGAATGATCAATGCAGGTATTGCCGCAGCCAAGGCAGCAGCAGAGATCCATTCTCCATCAAAGAAATTTGAGAAAGAAGTCGGCTATCAGTTACCTGCAGGTACTGCGTCTGGTATAACTAAAAACACAAAGGTAGCAACTGCAGCCGCTGGAAAAATGTCAAAGGCTGTGTTGAAAAACGCCACCAGCTGGCTTAAGCAATACAATAAGAGCCATGAAGTTTCTCTGGACAATGAAAAATGGTACTGGCAGCAGATACGTGATACAGCTGTGAAAGGATCCACAGCCTATAAACAGGCAACCTCTCAGCTTAATAAGCTTGACAGCAGTTCCACGATCAGCAAGGCACTGAGCAGCAGTATAAAGAACAATTTTGGCGTATCCAAAGAAAAAGTTACCGGATCCGGAGATAATCAAAAGAAAACTACTAAGGACGCAGAAACTTATAATTCTGAAGTCCTCAGTGCTGCTGAAAAACGGCTGGAAAAGTACAAGACATTACATGCTGCCTCTTTAGCCCAGGAGAAAAATTACTGGACCACCGTTCGAAAGAATTTAAAGAGCGGAACTGATGCCTGGTATGAAGCAACACAAAAGATCCAGGAACTGGACACTCAGATCTACGAGGAAAAGCAGGAGAAGCAGGAAGAGGTAGCCAAAGCCAGAGAGGAAGCTGCAAAGACCCAGGCTTCAGTACAGAAATCCCTTTTGGAGACCTACCAGACCTATTATTCCATGTCCGCCAGGGCAGAGATGGAATATTGGGATATTGCCAGAAAACAGTTCACAGCCGGTACGGATGAGCGCATAGAAGCAGATAAAAAGTACCTGGAAGCCAAAGAAGATTACGAAAAAGAAAAGCTGCAGCTTGATGAAGATTACAATGATAAGCGGGAAAAGCTTGAAAAAGAACTAAATGAGACCATACAGGATCTGGAAGAAAAAAGGGACAGTGCCATAGCTGATCGGAAGAAAGACATCCTTTCATCCATGAATAACTATGATGCCTGGGATGCTTCCGGATATACTGCAGATCGTCTGATTTACAATATGAATACCCAGGTTGAGGGACTGAAACTGTGGGAAACCCAGTTGCAGGAACTGAGCGGAAAGGGACTTTCAGAGGGGCTGCTGCAGGAACTGAAAGACGCAGGACCAGAAGCAACCGCCAATATTTACAGCCTGAATCAGATGACTGCAGAGCAGCTGGATGAATTTAACAAGCTTTGGGAAGAAAAGCAGGAGATAGCAGACCGGCAGGCAAAAAAAGATACACAGGCTACGCGGGATGCTATTGACCAGCAGATAAGTGACACCAAGAAAGACTATAAGAAGCAGCTGGATGATCTGGCAGCTGAAAATGCTTCGGCTGTTGCGAAACTAAATGAGGGACTATCTACCGGCTTGCAGTCCCTGGTGGAACAGGCTGGCCAGATTGGTGAGGATATTGTAGGTAACCTGATCGCTGGCATTCAGAAAGCTGGCACAGGTGGAACTTTGCTTGACGTAAATGTAACTCCGAATGGCAGCACTGCATCTGGCACGGCCTCTTCTGGATCCGGTGGAACAGATACATCCAGCACTGCTTCTTCAAGCTCAGCTTCCTCTGGGACAACATCTGAAATTGCGCCCGCGCAAAAAGCAGAGCTGGAGGCCGTGACCGCAGGTGTAGCGGAAGAACCGGCAGAAATTACAGAAGTACAAAAGCTGATCAATGCAAGTAAAGCCCATAAGAAATCAGTATCAGATGCTGAGAAAAAGAAGCATTCGGATCTGTGGCAGTACATTGTTAAGAACTACGGCCGGAGCGTCAACGATTCCACAGTTAAAAAGATTGCGGATGCTCTTAGCGTGGAAGCCGACAAAAAGCCTACATCAGCGCAGAAAAAAGCAATTCTGGCCGCTATGAAAAAGAACGGCCTGAAGACCGGTACTCAAAACGTCATAGAGGATCAGCTGGCGTGGTTATTTGAAAATAACGCCCAGGAATATGTTCTCCGTAAGTCCGATGGCGCGATCATGCAGAACATGCTCACCGGGGACAAGGTAATTAACCCACAGGGAGCAGAAAACCTTTATAATTTTGCCATGAATCCGGATCAGTTCCTGGAATCCAGATCTTCCCTGGAGGTAGGAGCGGCTGGAGTCGAGAAACTTAACCGTTTGATTCAGCAGCAGTCAGAGCACCAGGCGAAGTTATCAGGAAGCTATCGAAGTGATAACTCCGAAATACTGAGCAAAATGGATTCCATGATGAGTACGATGGAGTCCATGATGGAGAACATGGCAAGCTCCATGAAGAACTTAAAAGTATTCATGGATAAAGATAAGCTGGTCGGAGAACTCAGGGAAGACATGAACATAAAAAATGAAATGGCAGCCACAAGATACACAAGGGGGCGTCTGAGATGAATATAAATGGCTGGGACATATCCGGAGCACAGGCCAAACAGTGGAACGTGACTCCGGGATTTTCCGATATTGAAAATGAAAGCGAATGGCAGAGGGGAAGCCCACTGCCGTTTTTCATTAATGGATCAATCGGGTGGAAGACAATACGGATCACCTTCCTGGTATACGGCTCTGATCGAAATGAGATCTTGCAGAATTGCAGCACCCTGCTTTCCCATATGATGTCCGAGTCGGTCACCTTGGAACTGGATAAGTTCGATCACAAGTTTTGCGGGTTTATGAGCAAGCATGATTTTACAGAAAACCCGCTTGCCCGTCTGAAGGTGACATCCAACAGGCTGAGCAAGCTCACCGTTGATTTTTCCTGCTATGAGTTTGCTGAACAGCCAAACGGTTCACCGTTTTCGGAGTCCGCTTCCGGGATGCTGGAGACAGTAGTTACAAATCCTGGGAACATCCGGACGCCTTGTATGGTAGAGATTACGCCAAAGGTGGGAATGGAACAGCTGACAATAACTGGAATAAACCGAAATCTAGATACAGGAGAAAACCTTCGGGTGGTAATAAGAAGCCTTACTGCTAACAGTACTGTGATTTTAGACGGAGAAAGTGGGAAGATTACAGAAAATGGGGCTAACAAAGCAGCAGATGTTGATATTTGGAGCCTGCCGATCCTTTTACCAGGGGAAACAAGGATTACCTTAGACAGCACATGGACAGACATGACTGTGAAATATAGACCAAGATTTATGTAGGAGGAAAAAACATGACAAACCAGGAAATGTTAAACGCTTATAACGGATTAAAACTTTTTCAGGAAAAAGAAGCACAGATTTATAAAGAAGATGGAAAGAAAATTTTATCTGGAAAGATAAAACTGAGCTATGCCATTAATAAAAACACGAACTTATTGCTTAACGCATTAAAACCTTATGAAGATACCCGTAAGGAGTTAATGGAAGAATACCGGGATCTTGAACAGGAGGAAAAGGCAATTGAAGAGGAAAAAAAGCGAGCTGAACAGGAAAAGAGAGCCCCCGGAAATGTGGATATCATTCTTAAAGAAGGAAAAAGTGTAAAAGAGCTCAACCAAAAGATTCAGGAACTTCTGGGACTGGAAATGGATTTTGAGGTGCATAAGGTATCCCTGGAAGAATTTGATGGGCTTGATATTGGAAGTTGGGAATTAGGCATTTTTATGTTTATGATTGAAGACTAAACGGAGGCGGCCCTATGCTTAAGATATATGATACGAACCACAATGCCATAGGGCATATTGTCAAATACAAGGATCTGAAGGTTGCGAGCGACGTTACAACTGGCGATCAGACTCTTTCTTTTACATACATGGCAAGACATCATGAAATCTGTGAAGAGTATTATATTGAGACTCAGGATGCTGAGTATGTAGTAAAAGAAAAGAGTGTAAGCACAGATGGATTCCTCTCCTTTGTTGCGGTACTGAACCTGGAAGAACTGGAGGCGAAGCCCTGGAGCTCCTTTGGCATTACGGATTCCACAATAGAAGATGCGGCCAAGCTTGCTCTGGCTGGATCCGGCTGGACGGTTGGCGAATGTACCGTAACCAAGAAAAGAAATGCAGGGATATTGCAGACAAATACGCTTGGAGTAATTCAGAAGCTGTGTACTGCATTTATGTGTGAAGTCGTTTATGATACCAAGAAAAAGACAGTATCCTTTTACGATCAGGTTGGCCAGGATAAAGGGAACTTTTTCCTCACAGGGCTTAACCTGAAACGGTTACAGAGGAAGGGCAGCACCTACGACTATTATACGAGAATTATCCCTATTGGCCAGGACGGGCTTACCATCGAGTCCGTGAACGATGGGAAGAATTACCTGGAAAATTACCAGTACACGAATAAGGTGAAGACCTACATCTGGAAAGACGAATCTTATACAGATGCTGCAGCCATGAAAGAGGATGCAGAAGCGAGGCTGAAAGATCTGTCAAAGCCGGAAGTATCATACAGTGCTGATATTATTGATCTGGCCAAACAAAGAGCCGGATACGATGATTTTTCTTTTTCCCTGGGAGATACAATCACCCTGATCGATGCCGCCACCGGGATTCGGGAAAAGCAGCGGATCATCAAGCTTACACAATATCCACAGGACCATACCAAAGATGAGTGCGAACTGGCCAATAAGCTTCCCTCATTCGAAGAGGCCAGGGAGAAGCTCCAGGCCGCCCAGGAAATTATTAACACCGTAATCAGTGATGATGGACGGTACACGGGGACTATCAATGTATCGGATATTTTGCATTTTGACGAGGGTGTATATGGCAGCAGTGCGGTGGGAAATCTGCAGGGGTTGTACAATACTCTGGACGGGAGCTTATCAGAACTGAAACTGGCGGTAGGACAGATCGAGTCAAACTATATCAAGACAGAAGAGGCTGATATTAAGTTTGCCACCATTGAAAGTCTGAAAGCACTTGAGGCAGAAACTACCAGCATTAAGTCTAAATACGCGGAATTTGAGAGTACCGTTACGGATGAACTGGCGGCTAACAAAGCGTTAATCAATGAGCTGGATGTAAAAAAGATTAACGCCGCAGACGCTGATTTGAAATACGCAAGCATTGATTTCTCCAATATTGGCATAGCGGCTATGAAGAAATTCTATTCAGAATCTGGCTTGATTAAGAATGTAGTGGTCGGCGACCAGACTATTACTGGCGAATTGGTCGGTGTAACTATCAAAGGTGATCTGATCGAGGGTAACACCATCAAGGCAGATAAGCTGGTCATTAAGGGGGAAGATGGCCTTTACTACAAGCTTAATACCAACGGATCAGGAGTAACTTCGGAGCAGACTGACTATAACAGTTTGAACGGTACTGTTATCCAGGCCAAGAGTATCACAGCAGATAAAGTGGCGGTGACCGACTTGGTAGCTTTTGGTGCTGACATCGGTGGAAACCATATCGGACACGACTGCATATATTCCGGAGCTAAGACTTCTGCGCTCAATACCACCAGAGGATTCTATCTCGGCTCAGATGGCCAGGTAGGATTTGGCGATACGAATGAGTATATTCAGTTCTATAAAGGCGATGACGGGAACTTTCACCTGAGAATTAGTGCTGGCGATATTTTGTTTGGTAAGAGTAAGAAGACTGTAGAGAGCGCAATTACTGAGATCGACACTAAGGTTAATAACGTTAAGTCCATTGTTGGAAACACATACACTTACCAGGTTGGTACTAGCATGACAGATGTTCCTACAGGGGAATGGCTAACTTCAATGCCTAACGTACCACAGGGACAGTATCTCTGGACAAAAGAGACCACCTTATATTCAGACGCAACCACCTCCGTAGGCTATATCGCTACCAGGATGGGTGTTGATGGTGCTGGTGGAGCTACCGGACCGGCTGGACCACAGGGACCCCAAGGTGAAAAAGGAGAGAAAGGTGATACTGGAGAGCAAGGACCCCAGGGTGATACCGGCGCAACTGGAGCTCAGGGCGCGAAGGGCGATACAGGAGCGCAAGGACCACAAGGCAACCAAGGTATTCCTGGTGAAAATGCGCATTATGTTAAGGTTGTCGGAAGTAATTACGATTACTCACAAGCTGGAAAAGACGAGGGGCTGTGGCTAAACGGAACCAAACTTACATCAGGAGTAACGAGAGGACATTGTCTAGCTATAATCAACCCAACCACAAATGCATTAGAAAAAGCTACATGGTACGACACGTATAGCACAGCAAGTTGTATGGACGGGATAGCGGACCTTGTGACTACTGGAAAAATAGTTTGCTTATTTACTTTCAACGCATCATCCCTTACAAGCACAGTAAGAAACTTCTTGATCGAATGTGGTTCAAAGGATACGAAAACTTGGATCGCTGCACGGCGTACCCATGTGTTTATAGGTATGCGCGGGTTAGCTAAAGGCAACGCCTATGAGTGGGACGGACTTGGTTCAGGCGCGTTGAAGGAACTTATCGCTTATTACACTTCTTCTGGAATTGTATTAAACGGTAACGTTGGTGATACCGGCGCAACAGGTCCACAGGGACCTCAAGGTAACCAAGGAATACAAGGTGTGAAAGGTGATACTGGTGCGACTGGACCACAAGGCCCCCAAGGTAACCAAGGAATACAAGGAGTAAAGGGTGATATGGGTGCCACTGGCCCAATCGGACCACAAGGACCCCAGGGTAACCAGGGGCCGACCGGACCTCAGGGACCAACTGGTGCCACGGGACCGACCGGTGCCACTGGTGCTACGGGGCCTCAAGGTCCTAAAGGCGATGGACTTGACGTCAAAGACACTAGAAGCACAAATCAAACGCCGCTTTGGTATATACAAAATTTCCCGATGACCACAGTAAATGAGTTGAAATTAGCAAATACGATTGGTCTAACTGGTGAAAACTTCTGTCTTTTAATAACATGCGTGCCATGGCGAGATGCTTCCGGCGGATATCCTAAGCAGACTGCAAAGATTGATGGTCGTGAATTATGGCGAATCGGTATTAGTGATACGCAATGGAGTACATGGAATGACGCATACACCCTTGCAAATTCTGTTGATATGGGTATAGCCGCTTGGTGTTATAACAACGATCGTACTTATATTAATGGCGGACGATTGTACGCTGGTTCGGTTACCGCTGTTCAAATGGCTGCTAATTCTATAACAACTGAAAAAATTGCGGCTGGTTCGGTTACCGCTGATAAAATTGACGTTGTCAGTTTGTTTGCAAAAGACATCGAGGCATCCGGTTCTATATCTGGTGTTAAAATAGTTGCTAGAGAGATTACTGCAAATCAGTCATACTCTATATTTAACGGCACAAACAGTCAGAAAATCTTATATTTTGATGGATCGTCTATCAAATTAGGAAAAATGGGAACTGGAACATCTATACAAGGTGGCGCCGGATTCGAGTTTTTTGATAAGACGGTCACGATGTATGGTGATCTGAGTTTATACAGTGGCGATATTACCACTCCTGGCAATGTGCAGGGAAAAACAATAACTGCGACTGCAGACATGAATACTAATACCATATATGCATCTAATTGGTTTAGATCGCGCGGTACTACAGGATGGTATAGTGAGGATTATGGTGGTGGCTGGTATATGACGGATTCCGATTGGATTCGGGCATATAACGGAAAAGGTATAACCACCAATGGCAATATGTCCATTGGTGGTTATATTCAGAGTAACAACATAATAAATACAACATATGAGTATCAGTCCAATAGAGGTTCGGTAGACTGGCGCTTTGGTGCGGCAACAGGTACAGGTGATGAAAATTTCTTTAGCTTTTATAAAGCTAACAATGGAATGATTCCACTGGCAATTGATGGAAATTTCGGAAACATTTACGTTGGGTTCAATGTGGGAGGTTCAGGTTCGAAGACTGCTGTAGGAGTTTATCTTGGCGCTGAAGTGGCTGGAAGTAGAGCTTTTATCTATCACGGAGATTCATACGCTGGGTCAATTTGGATTCAAACCAGACTTGATGGTTCATGGAAATGGTTTAGTCTCGGAAGAGCATGTAGTGCAGCTCTTTCTGATATTCGACTAAAAGACGATATAAGAGACACCGAAGTACAAGACGCAACAAAAGTTATTGAAGCAATGCAAATTCGTTCTTTTGAAAGAAAAGATTCTCATAAAAAATACAAGATTGGCTTTATAGCAGACGAACTCGAACAGCTTGACCCTAACCTTGTCGATGGAGGCGGAGAAGTTGACGGACATCCATATTATAAATCTGTCAATAATTTGCAGTTGCTTGCGTATGTTGTAAAAGCAATGCAAGAGCTGAGTTCTAAAGTGGATCGGCTCGAAAGAGAAAACGAAGAACTTAGAAGAAAACTTTATTCATAGGAGGATAATATCATGGCATTAACAACATCTAAATCTATCAACTTATCAGGACAGTCCGTTATCAACGGAGTAACAGTGGAGACCTACACCGCATCTTGCAGTGAGGCTAACCCAAAAACTATGTATATTCAGCAGTCTACCACTAACCAGGAGTTACGGAAAGAGAACCGTACGCAGTGCCGTAAAGACCGTGACGAGTTCGAGGAGCTTGCATATGCTATGCAGGACGAGATGATAGCAAACAAAGGACAGGTTGACAGTACAGAAGAGTGATTGGAGAAGAAAATAAATATGAGAATTAGAGCGAGACCATACTAGGTCTTATTTTTTTACAAAATTGCGCCGGCGCAATGCTGGAGAAAGGACATATATGGAAGTAATTATTTCTTCTACAATATCGGCAGCAGTAACGCTGATAGTGTGTCTGATCAGCAATCATAGCCAGAATGAAAAGACGAGGGCGCTCATGGAATACAAGCTGGAAGAGCTTACAAAAAGAGTGGATAAGCACAACAACACCATAGAGCGAACTTATAATCTGGAACAGAGGATGGCTGTATCAGAAGAACAGATTCGGGTAGCAAATCATAGAATTGCAGATTTGGAACATGATCATAAGGAGGATTAACTGTATGAACATTAATGTAAATGAAATTATGAACTATGTAACCTATGCTCTGATCGCATTTGGCTTGATGGCCTTTGTGGTGTCTCTTATTGTGCAGGCAATAAAAGACCTACCGTGGTTCAAAAAATTACCAACCAGTGCAGTTGCTCTTATCACATCCTTTATTGTATGCACTGCTACAATGGTTGCTTTTTGCGAATATTTTAAAATTGTGATTGAATGGTACTATGTGTTTGCTGCAATTATTGCATCATTCGTGATTTATATGGTAGCAACTGGAGGCTGGGAAAGAGTAAAGACAATCTGGGATAAGACAAAGTACAAAAAATGAGGGCGAGTGATCGCTCTCATTTTTGAAAGGAGAACTTTAACATGAAATATTTTATCTGTGTAGGTCACGCGAACTATGGCGGTGGCGTCATATCATCTGCAGATGGTACCAGCAAGGGCGGTGTGAACGAATATAAGTACAACAAGGAACTGGCGCCCTATGTGTGCAAATGGCTTAAGGCAGCAGGACATGAGGCAACCCTGTGTATTGCTCCGGAAGGTCAGCTGCATTCCCTGAATGATGAAATCAAGTATTTCATTGAAGAAGAGCATAAACAGAACTATGATCTGTCAGTCCAGCTTCATCTGAATGCATTTAATGGAGAGGCATATGGCTGCGAAGCATACTGTTACAATGCAAATGGACTGCCGGAAGCCCAGCGGATCAGCGCGAAGCTAGGCACTGTCTGGCATGACAGAGGAGCTGAAGAACGTCCAGGTTTGTACTGGACCAGAAAGACCAAGGCAAAAGCTGTCCTGGTAGAATCTTTCTTCTGTGATAACAAGGACGATTATGCCAAAGCGAAAAAACTTGGCATGGATGCTCATGGCAAGCTGATTGCAGAGGGTATCCTGGGAAAAACAATCACAATTGCGTCGGCGCAACCAAAAGCAAAGTATTACATCCAGGCTGGAGCCTACGGAACAAAAGAAAATGCAGATGTGATGGTGAAAGTGCTTAAGAAAAAAGGATTTTCAGCAAGTATCCGCAAAGTAGCCGGCTCCGTCCCATACCGCGTCCAGGTCGGCACCTACAGAACAAAGAAGGCTGCCAACAAGGTGGTGAAGAAGCTGAAGGCAGCAGGCTTCACAGTCCTTGTAAAGAACCTGTGATGTCGAATGCTGTCGTACTATCTCGCACGATAGTGCGTGACAGATGAGAAAGAATCTGGTACATTAAATATATCCCTTAGATATGAGAAAAGCCCTTGCTTTCCTGCAGCTGCTCGCAGAAAAGCAAGGGCTTTTCTTCTTATTTTAATATAGCGAAAACAGAGTGAGGTAACATACGAAGAGATATGTAACATATGAGTAACTAACAAAAGCTATAATAATGCTGTAAAATAAAGGCTTACAGTTTCTGTTGAGGAAGCTGCTAAGGCTGGTAAGTTCTAATAATTGAATAAACTATAATTGCTATGTAGCAATGAAATTGGGCATTCTGTACAAAATACAGGGTGCTCATTTTTTATCCGCAAAGTCAACACGCAGACCCTGCCCACGTCCTGTTCACATAAGTAATTCCGTATGGGCAAAATGTGGGTGAAATTCTGAATGCATAATATATAATGTGGGTGCTAAAATTTGACTTCTACTCACAGAAATTTTCACAAACCCATCAAATCTCCCTCACAATTTCATCACAGATTCCAGGTATATTAATAATCAAACAAAGGCGATAACCTTTTTAATCGTATAGATCATATTTTCTTTTTCATACTTGCCAGGACTTTTTGATAAGTCCTGGCCCTCCTTTTTTTCTGGGGCAAAATCAGCCCGACAGATTCCATTGACGAAAACATAATTCTATGGTAAAACTTTACTATGCCAATACATTACAGGAGGTTGACCCGAAATGGCAAAAGAAGCAAAGACAAATGCAATGCGAATGCTGGACAGACAGAAGGTAAAGTATGAAACACTTGCTTATGAATGTGATGAATTTATTGATGGAATCCATTGTGCGGATATTACAGGAGCACCTTATGAGCAGTCCTTTAAAACGCTTGTGATGGAAGGGAAAAGCGGCGGATATTATGTATTTGTAGTTCCGATTGAGAAAGAAGTGGATCGTAAGGCAGCTGCCAAAGCAGTAGGAGAGAAGGCAGTTGATATGATCCATGTGAAAGATATTACGAAGATCACAGGCTATGTTCGCGGTGGCTGCAGCCCTATTGGAATGAAGAAACCTTTTCCCACGGTTTTTGATGCTTCGGCAGGAAATTTTCAGGAAATTTATGTAAGCGGGGGGAGAATCGGCCTGACCTTGAAAGTGCCGGTAGCGGATCTTCTGAAAGTGACAGGCGGCAAACTGGCTGCAATCACAGCAGAAGAGTAAGAAACATATATTTTACAGAAAACAAAGCGAAATATGCTAAAATATTTATAAAGAAAACACTGCATGCTGCTATATGTCAAATGCCTTTTTCAAACACACTCTGGCACAGTCGGCAGTGCGAATCAGAAACAAATGATAAAGTGTTCCTGATAAGGGTTCGGTAAGCAAAAGCCACCAGCAAATGTATAATATTAAGCTCGCCAGACGAGCAGCAAGGAGGATTTATGAGAGAAGGAAAGAAGTTTAAGAAACTATTGATCGGGGTCGCAGCGGCTGCTATGACCATGCTTTGTACCTTGCCGGTATCAGCGGCAACTAAATCGTTTAAACCGATCACAGTAAAAGCAGGCAGATGTATTCATTTATTGAATACCAATATTCAGTCAAATGCGATTACGAATTACAGTTACCGCATTCAGCCGCAGAGTTCCGGCACCAGATATGATATTGTATATGCATATGGCGGAGAAGCAGAAGCTTTGAAGGGCGCCAGAACAGATTCCGGCCAGATCATTAACAACACATACATTAAGAGCAGCACCTCTTCCAATCAGGGAATGATCGCCTGCCTTAAGGTTACATCAGGTTCTGTGAAGCTTAGCGTGAAAATTACCTCACCGAATGCTAAGAGCAAGCTTACAGCAGCATACCAGAGCTCCAGCCATAGTCCACTGAAGAACACAAGGACCATCAAGAAAGGTCAGTGGATCAAGATGACAAGAACCGGAAGCAATCTTTCTACTTTACCATTAATTGTTGCAGCTAAGAAGGGCGCTAACATTAATCGTAGATTGAATACAACCTCTTATGAAAATTACAGCTTCAAGTCCAAGTATGTGGCATTCAGACGCTACACCAATAAGAAGGGCGGCAAACTCTATAAGAGAAAATATCTGACTACCAATGGAAGAACCAAGTATCATTTTATGCTGATTCCACAGAGCTCTGCCGGAAGATCCTATACAGGTGTTCTGACCACGAAGAAAGGCAATGTGACGTATTACTATCCGTCTGATTATATTACGGTAAGCGGATATGCAGGAAACAGTAAATAAACCCTGAACTCTTTTTCAAATACGCTCTAGAAAAGTAAATAGCAATATCTACGAAAAGCTCCTCCTGTCAGTTGATTTGGCAGGAGGAGCTTTTTAAGAATGTGTTTGGAAAATCTGTGTCGTACATCTTGCGGAAAGACTTTTCAAACGCGTTTTAATTATCCTGAGCGTCTTCCTCAGTAATCTCAAAGACATGGCGCTTTTTAGCCATCTCATCACTTGCAAGATATTCGTCATAAGTAGTGATCTTGTCAATCATAGTACCATTTGGAAGAATTTCCATGATGCGGTTTGCAGTTGTCTGAACAAACTGATGATCATGAGAGGTGAAAAGAATTACCCCCGGGAACTTGATCAGACCATTGTTCAATGCAGTGATGGACTCCATGTCCAGATGGTTGGTAGGCTCATCCAGAATCAGGATGTTGGCACCGGAAATCATCATTTTGGAAAGAAGGCAGCGAACCTTCTCACCACCGGAAAGTACGCGGACACGTTTCACACCATCCTCACCAGGGAAGAGCATACGTCCAAGGAAACCACGTACATAAGTGGCATCCTTAATCTCAGAATACTGTGTCAGCCAGTCTGTGATCGTAAGATCGTTATCGAATTCCTGAGTATTGTCTTTGGGAAAATAAGCCTGGGTGGTAGTGATTCCCCATTTGTAATTACCTTCATCCGGTTCCATTTCTCCAGTGATGATCTTGAAGAAAGTAGTGATCGCCTGCTCATTGGCACCAACGAAAGCAACCTTGTCCTCACGTCCAAGAGTGAAGGAAATGTTATCCAGAACCTTCACGCCATCAATTGTTTTGGAAAGATTTTCGACCATGAGAACTTCATTTCCAATTTCACGGTTCGGGCGGAAATCAATGTATGGATATTTACGGCTGGAAGGACGCATGTCATCCAGCTGGATTTTCTCAAGGGCTCTCTTACGGGAGGTTGCCTGCTTGGACTTGGAAGCGTTAGCACTGAATCGGGAAATAAATTCCTGGAGCTCTTTGATCTTCTCTTCTTTTTTCTTATTTGCTTCTTTCATCTGCTTGATCAGAAGCTGGCTGGATTCATACCAGAAATCATAGTTACCAGCGTACAGCTGAATTTTGCCATAATCAATATCAGCAGTCTGTGTACAAACCTTGTTCAGGAAGTAACGGTCATGGGATACCACGATAACAGTATTATCAAAATTGATCAGGAATTCTTCAAGCCACTCAATCGCGGGAAGATCCAGATGGTTGGTAGGCTCATCCAGCAGCAGAATGTCAGGATTTCCGAAAAGTGCCTGTGCAAGAAGAACCTTGACCTTCATGCTACCGGTCAGGTCAGCCATCTGTGCATAGTGGAATTCAGTGTCAATTCCAAGACCGTTCAGAAGAGTAGCAGCATCGGATTCTGCTTCCCATCCGTTCATCTCTGCGAATTCACCTTCAAGCTCGCTGGCACGGATTCCGTCTTCGTCGGTAAAATCCTCCTTGGCGTAAATGGCTTCCTTCTCTTTCATGATCTCATAGAGACGAAGGTTACCCATAATTACAGTGTCGAGAACTGTATAGGCATCATATTTGAAGTGATCCTGCTGTAAAAAAGAGAGACGTTGTCCTGGTGTGATCACAATGTCGCCCTTGGTAGGCTCCAGCTGACCGGAAAGAATCTTCAGAAATGTAGATTTTCCTGCACCGTTGGCGCCAATAAGTCCGTAGCAGTTTCCTTCTGTAAATTTGATATTAACATCTTCGAAAAGAGCTTTCTTTCCAACTCGCAAAGTAATATTGTTTGCTGAAATCATATTTTCCTCCTATATTAAAACGTTATCCTTATAAATACACATATAATGATAAGTATAGCCGATTTTCATTTTATCGTAAACTGGCAAATTTGCAACAATTATTTCTTGTTTAAAGGCTGTTTTACAGCAGAAACATGGAGAAAACTTATAAAACCCAAAAACCTTAGACTTTACAAAAAAAAAAGCCGCTGTTATAATGGCTGAATATAATGCCAGAATGAATAAAAGCACCGGAAGTTTTTTCTAAAAGGTGGTGTACGGTGCTGCTTCCCTGGCATTCAACTGGAGGAAAAATTATGCCGAAGAAACAGATATATCTTACCGGTTTTATGGGAACCGGTAAAAGTATGATCCTGAATTGCCTGCATGAGGTATGCGGTTTTGACAAAATTGAGATGGATGAGCAGATTGTTCAGGAACAGGGAATGAGCATTCCAGAAATTTTTGAAAAAAAAGGGGAAGAATATTTTCGGAATCTGGAGACCGAACTTGTAAAAAAAATTTCTGCCATGGATAATATCGTAGTATCGTGTGGCGGAGGAACTGTAATGCGTCAGTGCAATGTAGATGAGATGAAGAAGAATGGAACGATTGTTCTTTTGACAGCAGAACCAGAGACTGTTTACGAAAGAGTGAAAGGCAGCCACAACAGACCTCTTCTGGAAAAAAATATGAATCCGGAATACATAAAAGAATTGATGGAGGCAAGGCGTCCCAAGTATGAAGCTGCTGCAGACTTTGTTATAAAAACAGACAATCGGACAGCGGAAGAAATCTGCCTGGAAATAAATAAACGTCTAAAAACAGTCGATAACTAAAAATAGTGTGAAATTAATGTTAAAAAAATTAAAAAACTATTGAAATAGAAGTTGAAAATTGCTATAATTTGAACATACTGGGAGGAGAAGAGAAGAAAAGGGACATAATATAAGAATCAGTATGATTTGTGTCCAGTAAGGAGAAGGTACAGACATGTTTATTACAAGAGAGTGCGATTACGCAGCAAGAGTTCTTCGGGCACTGTCAGGGGAAACTCGCCTTAGCGTTAATGAAATCTGCGAGAAGGAATCCATTACCGCTCCCTTTGCCTATAAGATACTAAAGAAACTTCAGAAAGCCGGTATTGTGAAAGGATATCGCGGAGTCCATGGTGGATATGCCATGAATAAATCACTTGGTGAACTGACTCTGTTTGACGTATATAAGGCTATTGACCCGGATTTGTTCATTATAGAATGTATGGCTTCAGGTTATGAGTGTCCAACAGATGGAAAAGGAGATCATCTTCCTTGCTACATGCACAGAGAACTCTGTGAGATTCAGCAGGGGGTGTGGGAAATGCTTAAGAGAAAATCCCTTCAGGAAGTTCTCATGCCGGAAATGTAATATGCTAAAAAGCTGGTCAGACTCCATAAAGGAGTATCTGGCTGGCTTTTTTTATGCTTACTGGTAATCTTTGTATGTGATAATATACAAAAATCAAAATAGACATCATTGGAAGATTATGCTATAATGTCATATGGACTTTTAGACACATTGTGTCTAGAAATATTATTTTCATCATACCTTTAAGGAGGAAAAACAAACTATGGCAAGAAAGATGAAAACCATGGATGGTAACCATGCAGCCGCTCATGCATCATACGCTTTTTCTGATGTAGCTGCAATTTACCCGATCACCCCTTCATCTGTTATGGCTGAGGCTACAGACGAGTGGGCAACCCAGGGAAGAAAGAACATCTTTGGACAGGAAGTACAGGTAACAGAGATGCAGTCTGAGGCTGGTGCTGCTGGTGCAGTACACGGATCTCTTGCAGCTGGTGCCCTTACTACTACCTATACAGCATCCCAGGGTCTGTTACTGATGATCCCGAACCTTTACAAGATCGCTGGTGAGCAGCTTCCGGGTGTATTCAACGTATCCGCTCGTGCACTTGCTTCCCACGCACTTTCCATTTTCGGAGATCATTCCGATGTTATGGCCTGTCGTCAGACTGGTTGCGCAATGCTGTGTGAGTCTTCCGTACAGGAAGTTATGGACCTTACTCCGGTAGCACATCTTGCAGCAATCAAGGGAAAAGTTCCGTTCATTAACTTCTTCGACGGATTCCGTACATCTCACGAGATCCAGAAGATTGAGACATGGGACTATGAAGACCTGAAAGATATGGCAGATATGGACGCTATTCAGGCATTCCGTGATCACGCACTGAATCCGAACCATCCATGTCAGAGAGGCTCCGCTCAGAACCCGGATATCTTCTTCCAGGCAAGAGAGGCATGTAACCCATACTACGATGCTCTTCCGGCAGTCGTACAGGAGTACATGGACAAAGTTAACGCTAAGATCGGTACTGATTACAAGCTGTTCAACTACTATGGAGCAGCAGATGCAGAGCACGTTATCGTAGCTATGGGTTCTGTAAATGATACCATCGAGGAGACAATCGACTACTTAATGGCAGCTGGCAGAAAAGTTGGTGTTGTTAAAGTTCGTCTTTACAGACCATTCTGCGCACAGGCTCTTATCGATGCTATTCCTGAGACAGTTAAACAGATCACAGTTCTTGACAGAACAAAAGAGCCAGGAGCTCAGGGCGAGCCTCTGTATCTTGATGTTGTTGCTGCACTTAAGAACAGCAAATTTGACGGCGTTAAGATCTTCACCGGACGTTACGGACTTGGTTCCAAGGACACAACACCGGCTCAGATCGTAGCTGTTTATGACAATACTGAGAAAGAGAAATTTACTCTTGGTATCGTTGATGATGTTACAAACCTTTCCCTTGAGACAGGCGCTCCGCTTGTAACTACTCCAGAGGGAACAACAAACTGTAAGTTCTGGGGACTTGGTGCTGATGGTACTGTAGGTGCTAACAAGAACTCCATCAAGATCATCGGTGACAATACAGATATGTACGCTCAGGCATACTTTGATTATGACTCCAAGAAGTCCGGTGGTGTTACAATGTCCCACCTTCGTTTTGGTAAGAAACCGATCAAATCTACCTACCTGATCCACAAAGCAAACTTTGTAGCATGCCACAATCCGTCCTATGTGAACAAATATAACATGGTACAGGAACTGGTTGACGGCGGTACATTCCTTCTGAACTGTGCATGGGATATGGAAGGTCTTGAGAAACATCTTCCAGGACAGGTTAAGGCATTCATCGCTAACCACGGTATCAAATTCTACACCATCGACGGTGTTAAGATCGGTATCGAGACTGGCATGGGACCAACACGTATCAATACAATCCTTCAGTCCGCATTCTTCAAACTTACCGGAATCATTCCGGAGGAGCAGGCTATCGAGCTTATGAAAGCTGCTGCGAAAGCAACATACGGACGTAAAGGTGATGATGTTGTTCAGAAGAACTGGGCAGCTATCGATGCTGGTGCTAAGCAGGTTGTTGAGATTCAGGTTCCAGAGAGCTGGAAAGATGCTGCAGACGAGGGTCTTCATATGACTCACGCTACAGAAGGACGTCAGGAAGTTGTTGATTTTGTTAACAACATCCAGGCTAAGGTTAATGCTCAGGAAGGTAATACACTGCCTGTATCTGCATTTAAAGATTATGTTGACGGTACTACACCATCCGGTGCTGCTGCATACGAGAAACGTGGTATCGCTGTAAATATCCCTGTATGGAATCCGGAGAACTGTATCCAGTGTAACAGATGTGCTTATGTCTGCCCGCACGCAGTTATCCGTCCGGTAGCTCTTACAGCTGAAGAGGCTGCAAATGCTCCAGAGGGAATCAAGACATTACCAATGACTGGTATGAAAGATGAGTATCAGTTCACAATGACTGTATCCGCTCTTGACTGTACAGGATGTGGTTCCTGTGCGAACGTCTGCCCAGGCAAGAAAGGTGCTAAGGCACTTGCTATGGAAAACCTTGAAGCAAACATGGGAGAGCAGAAATACTTCGATTACGGTGTAACTCTTCCGGTTAAAGAAGACGTTATCGCTAAATTCAAAGAGACAACTGTTAAGGGAAGCCAGTTCAAACAGCCGCTTCTTGAGTTCTCAGGAGCTTGTGCTGGATGTGGTGAGACACCTTACGCAAAACTGATCACCCAGCTGTTTGGTGACAGAATGTACATTGCAAACGCTACAGGATGCTCCTCTATCTGGGGTAACTCCTCACCTTCTACACCATATACCGTAAATGCTAAGGGACAGGGTCCTGCATGGGGCAACTCCTTATTTGAGGATAATGCTGAGTTCGGTTATGGTATGCTTCTTGCTCAGAAAGCTATCCGTGATGGCCTGAAAGCAAAAATTGAAGATGTTGTAGCTAACGGTGACAATGCAGACGTTAAAGCTGCTGGTCAGGAATGGCTGGATACTTTCGCATGCGGTGCTACCAACGGCGCAGCAACAGAGAAACTGGTTGCAGCTCTTGAGGCTTGCGGATGCGACAAAGCAAAAGACATTCTTACACAGAAAGACTTCCTTGCTAAGAAATCCCAGTGGATCTTCGGTGGTGACGGATGGGCTTACGATATCGGATTCGGTGGTGTTGACCATGTTCTCGCAAGCGGACGTGACATCAACGTTATGGTATTCGATACAGAGGTTTACTCCAACACAGGCGGACAGTCTTCCAAGTCTACACCTACAGGTGCGATCGCACAGTTCGCAGCTGGCGGTAAAGAGACCAAGAAGAAAGATATGGCTTCTATCGCAATGAGCTATGGTTATGTATATGTTGCTCAGATATCTATGGGAGCTGACTTCAACCAGGCTATCAAAGCAATTGCAGAGGCAGAGGCTTATCCGGGACCATCACTTATCATCGCATACGCTCCATGTATCAACCATGGTATCAAGAAAGGTATGTCAAAAGCTCAGACAGAGGAAGAGCTTGCTGTTAAGTGTGGATACTGGCACAACTTCCGCTTCAACCCAGCTGCTGAGGGAAGCAAGTTTAGCCTTGATTCCAAAGCACCGGATATGACAGATTATCAGGAATTCCTGAACGGTGAGGTTCGTTACAACTCCTTACAGCGTCAGAATCCAGAGAAAGCTGCCAGACTGTTCGCTAAGAACCAGTCCGAGGCTAAGGCAAGATACGAGTATCTGCAGAAGCTGATCACTCTGTACGGAACAGAGGAATAAGAATTACCCGCGGCAAGTCCGCATTATAAATATATAATATAAACATGTAATGTTTATTATGTCGTAGCGTAAAGTGAGCCTGCGATACTGCCTGAAAAGGGTGGTATCACAGGCTTTTCTTGTGTGGATTAAATTCTGGGTGGCTACGGTGACTGACGTAGGCGCAGCAGATGAAAAATCAGACAAGTCAATATGGCGGTTGCTTAATATTCGATGTACCCGATCGGTTCAGTTACTGTCAGAAGTGCTAGTGCAAATAGGAAAGCATTCACGTATAATGAAAATAACAAAAAACACGATAATAACAAGAAGGGAGATGTTTTTATGAACAAAAAAATGAGACTGTGGGTGGCTGGAACAGTTGGAGTCTTAATGACAGGCCTGATGAGCGTGAATGCTTATGCACTTGAAGAAAAGGATGTTATTGGAACCTGGTATGTAAATGAGCTTTCCATGGGTGGAGACATTTTGTTTCATCCAGGAGTAATGGGAATGGAAGTGACCGTGGATATTAAAGAAGGCGGTCAGATGGAAACCATAACGTCCTACAGTGGGGAAGAACCAGAGGCAGATCAATCAGAGTGGAAAATAGAAAATGATAAATTGTTGATGACTTATAGCGATCAAACGGTAGAATGTGAGTATGCTGATGGCAAAATAACGATAACTGCAGATGGAACGACAATGATCCTAAGCCAGGAAAAGGAAGAGTATGAGCCATATGTACCAGGCAAACCGGTGGAAAACCCGACCATGGAGGATTTCAAAGGAGAATGGATCTGCACTTTGATGGATGCATTTGGAATGCAGATGCCTGTCAATTCTGAACTGACCGGATTTGAGATGATGTTGTCTATTCAGGAAGATAAGTCTGAGCTTATCGTAATTGAAAGCGGAGAAGAGGGCAGAGCTGAACTCCAGGGAGAAATGGATGGAAATATTCTGGTATTGAAAACTGCAGCGGGAGATGAGGCTGGAACTATGCTTTTCAGTTGTGATACTATGAGGCTCAGTTTATTAGATGATGGAAAACTGTGTTTTGAACCGGAGTCTGATGGCAGTGAAGAAGAAACTTCTGAAACAGATGGGGAGGACTTCTCCGTAAAGACATATTTTGACAAAATAGATGTTGTAGAATAGTGTAAAATACTGCCGCACCAGAATTGCATGATTCTGGTGCGGCAGAAAAGAAAGGAAAGCTATGGGATTATTTGATAAGAAAATCTGTGATATCTGCGGAGAAAAAATAGGTTTACTGGGGAATCGAAAATTAGATGACGGAAATCTATGTAAAAACTGTGCCAAAAAATTATCACCATGGTTTGAGGAACGGCGGCACAGTACGGTAGAGGATATAAAACGTCAATTGGAATATCGTGAAAATAACAAAAAGGCAGTAATGGATTTTGGCATAACCCGTCAGATCAGTACCAGAAATTATACTGTTTTCATTGATGATCATAAGAGAAATTTTACTGTTGCACGAAAACTGGATGTCAATGAAAATCCGGATATAGTTCCTTTATCCGCTATTGTACAGTGTAGAGTAGAGGTGGATCGACAACAGATTGAGAAAACCTATACAAAGGATGGAAAGACAGTAAGCTATCAGCCGCCAATATATGACTATGAGTTTGATTATACTATGCGCATTAAGGTTAACACTCCCTGGTTTGACGATATGGATTTTCGTCTGAATACTTTTTCCATAAGCAGTGAAAAGAGAGGAGAATTGATGGAAGTGGAGCAGACTGGACATCAGATCATTGCGGCTTTGACACAAAATGATGCCGGAATACAGCCTGGAACGAGCATGAACACAGGGATGCAGCCTGGAATGAGCATGAACGCAGGAATGCGTCCTGGAATGAACATGAACCCAGGAATGCAACCTGATAGCGGATCGTGGAGATGCCAGTGTGGTGCAGAGAATGTGGGAAGGTTTTGCGAATATTGTGGTCAGCCAAGACCGTTTTAAGTAATGACAAACAGAGTGGACATGATTGTTCACTCTGTTCGTGATAATAGGGTTATTGTTCATTCTAAACCAGTGACCAATAATCGGAAAACTCTGAAAATTGACAGTTTCTCTAAAAACTATATAATAAAACAGAGTTTTATAGTATACTTGTTATAAAAGTATACAATGAGAGAGGAATTTTCATGACATATAATAAAAAGAGGATGTTGTCGTATGGAGTAATTCTGATAAGCGTGCTTCTGGCTTATTTCTGCAGGCTGGTAAGACCGAAAAATACTTTTGCAAGAAATTTTGCAGACCAGTGCCGCAATTGTATTTACCTGGGGCTGTACTGTGCCTGGGTAATCTATCTGGAAAAGCATGTAGTATATAAAAAAATGCGCAGATGTCTGACTGCAATTGGTTGTCTGATGGTATTCTGGTTCTTTGTAAGAACAGTGAAATTTCATATTTTTCATGAACCTCTTGGAGAACATATATGTTGGTATCTGTATTATATTCCGATGATCTTGATCCCTGTTTTAGGTCTGTCGGCAGCGTTGTTTTTTGTTGAAAAAGATGAAGAAAAAACGGTCAGACAAATCATAATTCTTTTGACTGTGGCGGCAGTATTGATCATAAGTGTTTTTACAAATGATTTGCATCAGCTGGTGTTTCGGTTTTCTAAACAGCCTCCATTTTCGGATAGGGATTATAGTTATGGTATTCTTTTTGCAGTGATTCAGGGGTGGATGCTGAGTTGTCTGACAGGAATGGAAATTATTCTGATCAGAAAAAGCAGGATTCCGGGAAAGAAACAGTTTTGGCTGCCAGTCATTCCAGGAATATTGCTTCTGGGATGGAATGTTGGAAATATATTTCATTTGTCTTTCATCCAAACCCTTGCAGGGGATATGACAGCAGTGTGTTGTCTTTTAATGGCAGCAATTTATCAGGGCTGTATAGTATGCGGATTGATACAGACAAACAATCGATATTTTGAATTATTTCAGACTTCAGGAGGGCTGGACGCAGAGATTACAGATGATTCTTTTCAGCGTTATTATCATTCCGGTGATTTTCCCAAGCTTTCTCCTGAAATGCGTACAATGATCATTCACAGATCATCTGTGCAGGAACAGGGAATCCGGATCAACCATATTCCCATAAGGGGAGGACATCTGTTTTGGTCAGAAGATATTTCAATATTGCTGGATCAATATCAGGATATTCGGGAACAGCAGGAAGAACTGATTGCCAGAAACAGACTGCTGCAGAAAACCTATGAGAAAGAAGCGGAGCGAAGAAAAACAGAAGAACAGAATCGGCTGTTAAACATGATACAGAATCAGACTGCTGGACAGCTGGAATTGCTGTCGCAGTTGATGGATGAACTGGAAAGGACGGAATCAAGGGAACGATATGATCTGCTTCTCGGTAAAATTGTAGTTATTGGTACATATTTGAAGCGGAGAAAAAATCTGGTATTGACACAATATACATCAGATGGAAATGTGCTTACTATGGAAGATCTCAGGCAAAGTCTTGCAGAATCCTGTGACAGTTTAAAATTATGCAGGATCCGGGCTGCTTATTATGTGGAAAATGGAGATATTCAGCTGAATGCAGAGGATATACTAAAATGCTATGATACCTTTGAATGGCTTGCAGAACGGCTATCTGATGTGATGCAGTCTATGTTTTACCGTGTGTCGCAGATTGATGATGATCTTCGGATTTCCGTTCACATTGCATCAGAGGCAGATCTGTGCGGCTTAATGTCAGAAAGACCGGACCTTAAAGTGCAGCAGGAAGATGAAAAAGAATGGTTTGTTGGGTGCAGCATATTCAGAAAGAGAGGCGGCAGATGAATAGTTTTGTAGAATGCAGCATAGCAATGCAGAATTTTCTGATGATTCTTCTGGAAATCTGCCTGATTTTGGAACTTATTCTCTTTTTGTTAAGAATCACCTGTTTTTCCGGGAAAAAGAAAGTGATAACGGCAATAACTGTTTTTGCAGTTTCTTTTGTTCTTATGGTTTCTTTGATGAATGAGCATAGATATAGTATTGGAGAAAGTGCATATCAGCCAATGCTTCAGGATTATCCGGCCAGTATTTTAACATCAGGGATTGTTGCATTGACATTATATCTTTGTTGGGCAATCTGGAAGGAGAGATACAAATATAATCATTCCTTGTCGTACTGGTCTGTGAATGAAGCTGTGGATGACGTTCCGTGTGGAGTATGCTTTTCGGATTCACTTGGAAGGATCGTTTTGTGTAATACCAAGATGCAGGAATTGTGCAGAATGATGACGGGGGCTTATCTGCAGGATTATGATACATTGCGAAAAGCAATGGACAATGAATTTATATCAAAAGGACTTATCCGATTAAGCAGCGACAGTAACGTGTTTTATTTTCCAGATGATTCTGTCTGGATGTTTCAGGAATATCGTCTGCAGGAGTTGGATTGTGCAGGATATCTGCAGACAGTAGCAGTTAATGTATCAGAAATTTACTATAATAGTGAAAAGATCAGGGCAAACAATGAAAAGCTGGAAATCCTGAATCATAAGCTGGAGGAAATGTACGAAAAAATCGGTGATAAAATCAGAGAGCAGGAAACACTTGCTTTGAAAATGCAAGTCCATGACAATTTTGGGCGAAGTCTTCTGTCAATACGCAGAATATTGGAGAGAAAAGAAAATCAGGACAAAATGGATAAACAATTGTCTGCATTGAAGCATCTGGTTTATATTCTTACCGGTTCTGCCGTAGAGAGTATGGAAAAGCTGTATGAGGATACGATTAAACATGCAGAGGAGCTTGGGATTTCGGTTCAGATCAGCGGAAACTTTCCTTTATATCCATCTTACAGAGTTCTGGCAGACAGAGCAATCCGTGAATGTGTGACAAACTGTGCCAGACATGCCCACGGCAATGTTGTTTTTGTGAAGATAGACAAATATGCAAATGAATACAACATCCGGATCACCAATGATGGAGATGCGCCTGAAAAAAATGCGGAAGAAGGCGGTGGTTTGTCTGCACTGAGAAAAGCAGCCGAATCAATGAACTGCACAATGCAAATTTCATTTGTCCCTGAGTTTTGTCTGATATTGAAGATGCCGCTGACAGAAAGGATGAGTTTGGATGGTACGTGTACTGATAGTAGAAGATCAGAAGATCATGCAGAAGTATTTTGAATATATTCTTATGCAGAATCCGGAATTTCGACATGTTCAGACAATTTCGGATGCCCGTGAAGCTGTAAAAATCTGTGATTATTCAGTAATAGATCTTGTAATCATGGATGTTCAGACATTTCATAATCACGATGGGCTGAGCGCCGGAAAAATGATCAGGGAAAAGTACCCATATACAAAGGTATTGGTTGTTACGTCTCTGATCGATCCCAAGGTGCTGGAAAGAGCAAAAAGCGGATGTGCGGACAGTCTCTGGTATAAAGATCACGGTGAAGAGGATATACGGAGTGTGATTTACAGAACCTTAAATGGTGAGCGTGTATTTCCGGATATAACGCCAAAGGTGGAACTTAACTGGATCACAAGCGGTGATATCAGTCCAAGACAACTGGAAATGCTGCGTTTGTATATTCATGGGATGTCCTATTCGGAGATTGCAAGGAAAATGGATTGTTCGACTTCCGGGGTAAGATGGAATTTTCAGGAAATGATTGACAAGGCAGGATATAGCTGTAAGGAAGATCTGATAGCAGCTGCGTTGGAAAGTAAATTGATTGTAACCACACTGAAATAGAAAGGCATAGGCATATTCTGACAGGAAGGAGCTGAAAGTATGAAAAAATTTTCTATTGCTGTATGTGTTTGCGCAGTACTGTTTTCTTTTAGTAACTACGGTGAATGTGTGAGAGAAGTATCTGCCCAAACTTCTGGGGCAGAAGAGAATCTGGCAATTTTGCAAGACATTATCAGAGAAAATGAATGCCAGGCTGGAATGGCATTTCTGGGCTACACTTATGAAAATGCAGATACATCAGAGATACTTGAATATACCAGGCAGGAAGAATTGGCTGCGGCTTATCCTTTTTTGCAGGATGGAACTGTTGTTGATGCAGGAGGTTATGAAATCTATGCTATTGTTCCAGGACTTGATTGTAAGATCAGTATTTATCCGACTCAGGTTACGGAAGAAGGGGAATATTTGGAAGATCTGAACAATCCATGGTATATGGGGCAGGAAAATGAAGTCATTATCCTGCGCTGCAATATGAGCGAGATTTTTTCCAATGTAATGGTTTCTGTGCAGAAGCAGAATATGAGTGTGCAATACCATCCTATGGTATCGCTAAAGGATGGACACCTTGCAGCGGAAGCCTACTGCTATGATTTTTCAATATATTATGATTGGGATGAGTATCAATCAGATTATGATTATTCATTGGATATAAATATTGCCAGGGACTTGATTGCGCAAACAGACGAAGTTAGTTATTACCTTGGTCTTGGAATGTCCCTGTGGTATACCGGTACGGAGGAGTATATTGAGGGAAGAAACTGTCCGGTATTTGTTATAGGGACAGATCATGAGGAACATTTTACAAAAGAAAAATATTATGCGGCAGGAGATAATGTGGTTTATTATTACGATCCGTTAGGCGATGCGTGGCTTTTGCTGGGAGCTGGCTGACAGACGGATTTTGGTATATGCTGACAGAAGATTCATCAGGGCGTGCAGATTGCAGGAATGATTTTTTAAACAGGCTTTCGTATATAACAGAGATTGATTAATTGGGGAAAGAGGAAACAGACATGAATGATTTTTTAACAGAAAAGAATAAAAAAACAGGAGTGTTAGGAAAACTGAAATGGGTTCTTTGTGGCTTCTGTATACTTTTTACTCTGGGAGCTATTGGCGCAGCAGAGAAATATATTGGTGAAGGACGCTGGGGAATGGCAGCAACGGAGATTATACTGGGATTGTTATTTTTGTATCCCACCTTCCGGGAAATCCAGAAAGCATTGAAGAAGAAAAAAGCCAGAGAAATAGCCTGTTGGTTTGAATCTTATGCCCAGAGCACGCTCTCATTTGAGAAGTTTGAGACCGAGATGGGAAAAGATGCTGTAAGGAAACTGGAAAAAATGATTGCCAAAGGGTATATTCGAAATATTCAGATAGACAGAGAAGAAAATTGTATATTGATCACTGCACCAAACAGACGTGTGAATGAGAAGATTTATATTACAGTTACCTGTCCCAGCTGCGGTGCAAAGAATCAGATAATAAAAGGGCGCCTGTGCAACTGTGAATATTGCGGACAGCGTCTCAATTCCTGACAGCAGATGCGAATTATTACACAAGGGGCTGCCTGTTTTCCGGCAGCCCCAATGTTAGATTGTCACTTGTTAAGTTGGTTGAACCGCTGTATACGGAACCGTACGGTGGCGTGATAGCACGGATTACGAATGCGGTCGGCAGCTGTGGGAGCGTCATAGGCGCGGAACAGCTGACTTTCATATGTGATGTCGCCGGTAGGCGACATGTTCGTTTAGCGGCAAAGAAGAATATTTAAAAGCTGTGAAATTGTCTGATTTAGTACAGGATGCCTGAGGTAAGGGGCAATCTGGTTCATAGGAGCCAGCACAAAGTCACGATTCTGCATATCCGGATGGGGGATGTGAAGATCTGCAGTATCAATGATTTCCTGATCATAAAAGAGAATATCCAGATCCAGAGTACGAGGACCCCAGTGAATAATACGTTCCCGGTTTGCCTCCTGTTCCAGCTGATGAAGACGTTCCAGCAATTCTTCCGGTGAAAGAAGGGTACGCATTTTCAAAACTCCATTCAGAAATTCATCCTGATCGGTAACACCATAAGGTTCTGTTACAAGATAATCAGAAACGGCCTCTATCCGGCATCCTTTTGTTTTTTTCAAACCACGTATCCCATTGTCGATGAACAGCTTTTTATCTCCCATATTAGAGCCAAAAGCAATGTATGCAGTATGCCATTTTCTTGTGATTTCCACAGATACGGTTTTCAGTGGAAGACCAACAGGAGCCCAGGGCTTTTCAATTTTCAGTGTGATCTGTTCCAGACCGGAAAGAGAGTCGAGCAGCATCTCTGCAAGATTTTCTGCAAGTGCTTCCAGAAGCTTAAAAGTATGTTTTCTGGTGAAATCTGTAATCATGTGGCTGACTTCTCCGTAATTGATAGAAGCAGACAGATCATCCGTTAACCCGGCCTGACGTGTGTGGGTAAAGAGGGTGGCAGAAATAACAAATTTTTGTCCAAGTACATTTTCTTCCGGATAGACACCATGGTTGGCAAAAATTTCCAGTTCTTTAATTTCTATTTTATCAAATCTGGTTTTATCCATAACAGTTGTTCCTTTCTGTTGGCTATTTACAATTTTGAGGAATTTGAACGCAGTCGCTTCGCGACTGCGTTCATGAGCAAGTAGCAAAGCGGATTGCGAATGTCCTCTTTACTCTCAATTACAACCCAAAATTGCTTCTGTCATCTGGATTACGCGTCTGTTTTCCTTGACATCATGAACACGCACAAAAGAACAGCCCTTCATCACACCAATTACACTGGTAGCCAGTGTTCCCTCTACACGCTGGTCTACAGGCAGATCAAGTGCCAGTCCGATCATCGACTTGCGTGAGGTGCCAAGAAGAACCGGAAAGCCCAGATTCTTAAAAAGCTCCAGATGATTCATAGTTTCCAGATTCATCTCAAATGTTTTTCCAAATCCAACCCCTGGATCGAGAATGATTTTCTCATCTTTGATTCCTGCTTTTCTTGCAAGATTGACACATTCCTGTGTCTCAGAAAGCATATCAATGAGAAAATTGTTATATTCTGTATTGGACTTATTGTGCATGAGACAGCATGCAACATCATATTTGGCAATTACAGCTCCCATTTCAGAATCATATTTTAATCCCCAGATATCGTTGACCAGATCTGCACCGGCCTGAATCGCACTTTCTGCCACGCTGCTTTTGAAGGTATCTACAGAAATGGGAATGTCAAAACGTTTTCTGACCGCTTCGATAACGGGCAAAACTCTCTGAGCTTCTTCCTCTGCACTGACCGGCGTGTGTCCGGGACGCGTAGACTCCCCGCCAATATCGATAATATCCGCACCATCCGCGATCATGGCTTCTGTATGCCGCAAAGCTTCATCTAAATGATTCCATTTCCCGCCATCGGAAAAAGAATCAGGAGTAATATTTAAAATTCCCATTATATAAGTGTGATTTTGTGTATCAAAAAAACGATTTCCAATTTTCATAAATAGAAACCATCCTTTCTGTTAGATTTTTTAGAAGGCTTAATATTCAATTGTCAGATTTTTTTTCTCAGAAGGCCAGTAACATTCTGAAGCTGCTGAACATGAAAAACAATTTCTGGACTTTTTATCAGCCTTATATAGCAGCATAGCCAACACATTATCAGATCCATCCGTCCTGTGCTGACTGATCGCAGATAATATTTCCTCTTTTTCCTGCTCTGTAAAATGCAGATCTGCCAGAATCTTTCCGGCTATTTCAGCTCCTGCAATGTCATGAGAAATACCCGACAGATATTGCTGCGCACGGCCAATGTCATGAAGAAGAGCAGTGGCATAAATGATTTCCCTGGACAGATTAAGCTTGTTTTCCAGAGAATAAATATACATCAGCCTGGCAACATCCAGAAAGTGTTCCGGCGTATGTCTGCAGAAAATACGATCTTTTTCAAGCTCCTGTATTTTCTCACAGTGCTTTTGATAAAGGGGATGCCGCCAGATTAAAGAAATACGGTTTGTTTCAGAAAAAGAACTGCTCATTTTCCGACCATGGAAAGGAACATTTTCTGCAGCTCCTTATCTTCTTTGAAGGCTCCGCGGGTTACAGTTGTAATTGTTTTGCTTCCTGGCTTTTTAACGCCTCGCATGGTCATGCAGGTGTGTTCTGCTTCCAGCATAACCATAATTCCCTTCGGAGAGAGGGCACGCTCCAGAGCGTCCGCAATCTGTACTGTGAGGCGTTCCTGGATCTGCGGTCTTCTGGCATAAACCTCTATCGTACGTGCCAGCTTGCTTAATCCTGTGACTTTTCCATCGGGAATATAAGCCAGGTGCGCCTTACCATAAAAAGGCATCAGATGATGCTCGCACATAGAGTAAAAAGTAATATCTTTTTCCAATACGATCTCATTATTTTCTACTGGAAACTGCTTCAGTAAATGGTGATCTGCTTCCTGATCGAGACCACCGTAAATTTCCTCGCACATACGTGCAATTCTGTCGGGAGTATCAATCAGTCCCTCCCGGGTAATATCCTCACCGATTCCTTCCAGAAGCAGGCGGATGGCCTGTTCTACTTTTTGTTTGTCAACCATTAAAAATAACCTCCTTTGTATTTGATTGCGGAGACTATCCTTTTTTGATAAAACCGGGGAAGGATTTTCGAATTCGAATATCTGCCTGCTTAATACGCAAAAAAGGATATCTCCAATTGTGATAGAATGTATGTCGAAAACATTCCCTTGAGCCTGTTAAAAAACGTTTCCACAAATCGCAATGTGCATCTTGCAGAAAGCTCCTTTCGGGCAGGCTCTGACACAATATGAGATATCCCTCTTATAGTGCTTGCAACGGGTGCGGATAATATACCGTAAGACGTGCTTTTCGTTTCAGTGACAACTCCCCATTCACCGAACACTTGACGCATAAAATCCTATTTTGCATATCATTCATTTCGAAAGTTAGTATATCACGTCTTTTGGGAATAGAAAAGTGTTTTTTCTTAAACAGGTTGCGAAAGGGTAACGTGGATATTATAATAGGAATAGACAAAATTCACTGGAAGGAGTCAGTTTTATGACAGTTAAAGAACGAATCACCGCACTTCGGGAAGTAATGGCAGAGAAGAAAATAGATGCTTATCTTGTTCCCACAGATGATTTTCATGCATCTGAATATGTAGGAGAATACTTTAAGTGCAGAAAATATATTACAGGTTTTACCGGATCTGCCGGCAGAGCAGTCATCATGCAGGATATGGCTGGATTGTGGACAGATGGAAGATATTTCATCCAGGCGGCCGCACAGCTGGAGGGAACGGGTGTAGAGCTTTTTAAAATGGGAGAACCAGATGTTCCCACTGTGCACCAGTTTCTGGAAGAAAAATTAGGCGAGGGAATGTGCCTTGGTTTTGACGGAAGAACCGTCAGCGCCGAAGAAGCAGATGAACTGACCGAACTTCTTGCAAAAAAAGGAGCCACTCTTCAGACGGATTCTGATCTGGTAGGAGAAATCTGGGAAGATCGTCCGGCACTTTCCTGTGAACCGGTTATGGAACTGGATGTAAAATGGGCAGGCGAATCCCGTGCTGACAAATGTGCAAGAATCCGTAAATCAATGGAAGAGAAAGGTGCAGATGGATTTGTACTGACTTCTCTGGATGACATTGCATGGCTGCTGAATATTCGTGGCGGCGATGTACATTGCTGTCCGGTTGTTCTCTCTTATCTGATAATGACAAAAACAGAAATCAGGCTGTTTGCAAATGAAAAAGCATTTTCGGCTTCAATTCTGGACGCATTATCTAAGGATGGCGTAACCATTCTGCCCTATGACAGCATTTATGAATATGTAAAAACATTTGAGAAAGACATGACAGTTCTTCTTTGTAAAAAGAAAGCCAACTGTCGTCTGGTAAACAGTATTCCGAAGGAAGTAACGATTCTGGATGAAGCCAACCTGACTTTTCTTCCAAAATCAATTAAAAATCCAGTAGAAGTAGAAAATGAACGTATCGCTCATATCAAAGACGGAGTTGCGCTTACCAAATTCATCTGCTGGCTAAAGAAAAATGTTGGCAAAATTACAATGACAGAGTTAAGCGCAGGAGAGAAGCTGTACAGCTTCCGTGCCCAGCAGGAGAACTTTATCGACAACAGCTTTGACCCCATTATTTCTTATGGCATTCATGCTGCAATCAACCATTATTCTGCCACACCAGAGACAGATATTGCCATTGAGCCTGGCAATTTCCTTCTGGCAGACACAGGCGGACACTATTACGAAGGTACTACAGATACCACCCGCACAATTGTTATGGGCTCTGTGAATGACGAGCAGAAGAAATATTTTACCGCTGTTTTACGTGGCATGCTGAACCTTGGAAATGCCAAATTCCGTTATGGCTGTACTGGTGTAAATCTGGATTATCTGGCGCGTGGTCCGTTATGGGAAATGGGACAGGATTTTAATCATGGAACAGGACATGGAGTTGGTTATCTTCTGAATGTTCATGAAGGACCAAACAGCTTCCGCTGGAGAATTATTCAGGGAGATAATGCAGTACTGGAAGAGGGTATGATCACATCAGATGAGCCTGGATACTATGTGGAAAACCAATATGGAATCCGCCACGAAAACCTGCTCGTATGCAAAAAAGCAGAGAAAACTACATTCGGCCAGTTCATGTGCTTTGAACATCTGACTATGGTACCGTTTGATCTGGATGCTGTTGTTCCCGAGCTGATGACTGTGCAGGAACGGGCACTTCTTAATAATTATCATACACAGGTATATAAAAAGATTTCTCCATATCTGGAAGAAGAGGAAAAAGAATGGCTGAAAGAAGCTACACGCGAAATCTAAAGCTAATCATTTAAAACAGTAAACAGGGGCATGTATAAAACTGATATGCATCGCCCCTGTTTTATATTTCACAGAAAAAAGCAGTGCCTGCGGGAAGGAGAATAAATGACAATAACTACTTTATGCTATATCGAAAACGATGGCAAATATTTGATGCTTCACAGAGTAAAAAAGCAAAATGACATGAACGAAGGCAAATGGATTGGTGTAGGTGGACATACAGAAAATCAGGAATCCCCTGAAGAATGTCTTCTGCGTGAAGTAAAAGAAGAAACAGGACTCACACTTACTTCCTACAAATTTCGTGGCCTGGTAACCTTTATAAACAGCGAATGTGAATCTGAGCTTATGTGTGTATTTACAGCCGATGGATATACCGGGGAACTGATTGAATGCAATGAAGGCGAACTATGCTGGGTTGATAAGAAAATAGTGCCAGAGCTTCCTACATGGGAAGGTGATAAAGTTTTTCTGAACCTGCTTCTTTCAGAGGAAAAACGTTTTTTCTCTGTTAAACTACAATATGAGGGAGAAATGCTTGTAAATACGGAAATTCGCTTATACTAAATGAAAATTAATATAACAGAAAGAAGAAACAAATATGTTAAAATAAAACAGAAACTTGCAGAAAACCTTTGCTAAAAGGACTTTATCGACCGTACAAGGAGGTTATACATGAATAAAATAAAACTTTTTGCCGGAGCACTGACGTTCATGACAACCATGGCTCCTCCAATCCATGCATATGCTGCCACAGCCAGTCACGCAGAATTAAATGCAGCTGAAAAGAACATTGATCTTGATAAATCAGTTAATCTGCAGAATTCTATTAACCTTACAGATGAAATAGCCAAAGAAAATCAGGATTCCAATATAATGTTCAGCCCCACAAGCCTTAACTTCGCCCTTGGCATGATTGCAGAAGGTGCCAAGGGCGAAACGAAAAACGCATTAAATGAATATTTAGGAACCGATGATTTTGCAGCATATGCCAGAAAGTATATGAATGTAATTAAAAGCTATAATACAGAAGACGAAAATTATGGTTATACATCGAAATTAAAAATTGCAGATGCTTTATGGGTAAATCGGGGACTGACTCTGCAGGACCAATTTCAAAAAAATGCAGAAGATAATTTTGAAGCAGAGGCGGAAATTCTTGATTTTTCTGATAAAGAAAACACATGCAATACTATTAATGCATGGTGCAATGAAAATACAGATGGGCTGATTCCGGAAATTATGAAACCTGACATGCTTAATGAAAACAGTGAATTGTGTCTCACCAATTCATTGTATTTCGAATCCGGATGGTCCCAGGATCCATGGGATGTTTCTGATGAAAAAGAAAAATTCGGCGATAACGAAGAAACAAAGTACATGACAAGCATCGGTGATAATTACTATGAAAATGATGCGGCAACAGCATTTGAAAAATACTATGCAAATAATCTGAGTTTCATTGGAATTTTGCCGAAAGCAGAAGGAGATTTTACTCTTGATGAGCTGGATATTGAAGGTCTTCTGGAATCAGAACCGGAATACGATGAAGTTAATTGTAAAATGCCTAAGCTGAATTTTGAAACAACCGCTGAGTTAAGTGATATCCTCAGTAGAATAGGACTTGAGAATGTTTTTTCGGACGATGCTGATTTTTCAGGCATTGCAGATAAAGCGGTCCATGTCAGTTCTGTTTTACAGAAAACAAAGCTGGAACTAGACGAAAATGGAACTAAAGCTGCCGCTGTGACTGCAGTGACAATGGAGTGCATGTCTGCAATGGATACGGATCCGATTATAAAAGATGTTGAGTTGACACGGCCATTTGCATTTCTGATCTACGACAGTGCAAATGAGGAAGTGCTGTTTATGGGAAAAGTTCTAACGGTACAGTGACAGAAATTCTTCCATTATGAAAACAATTTAATTAAAAAGTGAAAGAAAATATATTTGATGTATATTATGGCGTACTTGTTATGATAGGACTTTTCAGATTGAGTGTTTTATTGGGCTGCAATATGGAGATTGCTGCGAAAAAATCTAAAAGATTTTTGTAAGATTTTGTAAAAAGTGCTTGACGATTCCTTGCGGCAGTGGTATAGTAAACAAGCTGTCACAAGGAATTGCTTCTGAAATACTGAAAAATAAAATAGTTTTCAGAAAATTCAAATTAACTGTTGACAATCGACTGAACTTATGGTAAAGTAATCAAGTCGCTTGAACAGAACGACAGAAACAAACAACTTTATACAGCTTCTTGAAGGTCTGAAAAAACTTTATGAAAAAAGTGCTTGACAAGATCTGAAAGATATGATAAAGTGAACAAGCTGTCGAAAAGAGATGACAGACAAACAACCTTGATAACTAAACAGTGAAACACATACGATTCTCGAAAATTCTTAACGAATCAT
>NZ_JBCOMI010000011.1:0-140783 GCF_040924245.1 Ruminococcus sp. J1101004sp1_RTP21198st1_B9_RTP21198_201120
TATGTCAATAACTGTTGAGCTTTCAGTATAAAAGGTTGGCGGTTATTTTTCTATACACTGTTTTATTTGACGCTTACCTCATACCGCTCACAGAATTTGAATTTGCCATTTTTCGATTCTTCAACCCACATGATATCATCCTCCTTATACGGACCATTCCGGCAGAATCACCGAGATGGTTTCTTTTTTATTGCGCCGGCGCAAGTGCCGGGAAAAATAAGTACAAAAATAACAGCCAGCGCGAACAAAGGTTCCGCTTGCATGGCTGCCCCGAAGATGATACAATATTTTTGCTAAAGATTGGTATCTCTTCGGAGATCCTTGCCGCTCTGGTGCTGGTAACACTGGGGCGGTTTTTATATCATGAATTGTGAGCAATAACATCTAATACAGATAATATTTTATGAGACTCCTCAAAAGCAACTTGATATTCTTTTGAAGAGGTTTTCATAGGCTTGGTTATTAATGGAATCAAGATACACGGTGTATTGAAATCATTTAAAGTTACTTTTATATATAGGGATTCCACTTTCTTTTTCTGTGTTCGTTTGCCGGTGATTGCGCCTGCAACAGCTCCGGCACCGCCAAATACAGCGCCGCCAATAAGTGCCTGGCCGACTCCGCCGCTTGTTACAAGAGAATCATCTTCCAGAAGCTCGTAGCTTATAAGTGCAGAAAATGGGAACCATTTGTTTGTTCCGGCTTTTTTTCCTCCGGAAATCATTTTTTCAGCAGCTAGTGATAATCCCATTGTACTTACAGCCATGATTCCCTTGAAAGATTTTCCAATAATACCTGTTTTCTTTCCATTGGTCGGAACAGTACCATTTATTTGAAACATATGATTTGCTTCATCTATTTTTACAGCACTTACTTTTTGAGTCACATGCGGTTTTGCTGGGGCAGCAGGTGCTGATACTTTTGAAGGAACGGTTTTCCAGATAGCTGATAAATCCTCCGCTGGCGATTCATCTTCTTTTGGATTTATATTCATTTCACTTGTAGGACAACCGCAGTTAGGACATGCAGATGCCTTACTTGAAAATTCTTTTCCACACTCAGAACATGTTATTAAAGCCATGGCTTTCCCTCCCATTTTTTCTTCCTGTATATATTTTTTTATTCTCTACATACTACATAGTATGAAAATCTTATTGTCCCAAATTATGTATGAGCAACATGTATCTGTACGGCGATTATCAGAGTTAACCGGAATCCCGAAATCAACGATTGGTAACATTATGAATGAAAAGTATTCACCCACGATGGACAACTTGGAAAGGATTGCCCAGGCGTTACAAGTAAGAATTTCTGATCTCTACGACTCACCGTGTAAGTAATTTGAAAAAAGTGTCCAGCATGCTGGACGATTGCGCTTCGTTCCCTATTATTGCCCTTTGTTTGTCGTATAATAAGTATAGGGCAAAAAACTTATCCGAACAAATGTTTGCGAACATATTGCATTCCAGAGTGAAAAGTAGTATATTCAAAACAAACAAACGTTCGAAAAACAAGAACGGAGGGCGTACATATGAATACTGAAGAGAAAAAAGAAAAAATACGTGAGCTTATAGACAAAATAGAAGATGATGAAATGCTATCATTTATCTACAAACTCATCAAAAGATTGATGGACTGAGGATATCCTTAGTCCTTTTCTTTTGCAATTTTTTCTACAATTTTTTCTAATAGTTCCCATTCGGATTCATCTAAACTGGCTAAGGCAAAAATAAGACGTTCTTTAAAGGAATTCTTTTCTCCTTTAAACAGGTCTGCTGTAAGTTTAGCAATTTCGTCTTGGCGATCCAGCGGTTGATCGGGATCACCCTCTCCATTTAATAGCCATTTTTTTCGGATGTGATATTTCTCGCATATATCATCAACCAAAAGTTCACTTGGGTTTCCGGTTTTTACTAATTTGGAGATATATTGCTGAGAAACATTCAAAGATTCTCCAAAAGCAGTTTTGGTTTTTCCAGAACGTTCTAGTACGAATCCAATTCTATCATTGATCGTTTCCATGCCGTCCTCCTTTCTTTGAGACAAGTATACATCGTGAGAAAACAGAAGTCAATATAAAAATACAACTAAGTTGTGCAAAAATAGTTGACAGCACAACATAATAGTGATATTATACAACTAAGGCGTGAGGAAACACAACAAAAAGTGAGGTGAATATTATGTCAGAAAAAGAGAAAGAAATTTTGAAACGCCTTTCTGAAATCCTCCCCAATCTTCCAGATTCTAAAAAAGAAAGAATCTTGGGAGTAGCTGAGGGAATGAGCATTATGAAAGAAAGCACGGAAATCAAAAAGACAGGTTAACAGGAAAGGAGAAGGATATGGAAACATTGTGCTTAGCATGCTGTTTTATTGGCACTGGATTATTAATATTATCAGTCATTCTCTGTATAGTATCTGACAACATAATATTGTGGCAAGTGATTTTAATAATTGGAGAAATAGTAGCGTTTTTCGGCTACATGCCAGTATTTTTAAAACTCTTTTGAAAGCAGGCGAATGCAGCGCTCATACAGCTTATCGGTTGATTTTGAAGCACCATTCTGAAGCACCGTATTAGCAAGTCTGAAAAGAGCACGGCGAGATGATCTGCGCTTACAAATCGCGGCAAGCTTTAAAGCTTGCTTGTAAAAAGTTAAAGCAAATCCGATTCTCTCCTTACCATATTGACAGTGAGAATAAGAATCGGAGAAAAGCTCACAAAGCTTTAAACGTTCGTCTATAGTATGGCTCATTTTGTAAATCTTATACTCCTTAACGGAGTGGATGAGAGCAGTAATTGCTGGAGCAATAATAGCGGCAATAGCTGTTATATACGCAGATGTAACGGTGAAATCATTATCCATAAGATTTAACTTCCTTTATGCATTTGATATTTAAAGGATAAGAGAATCTAAGGGAAAAGTCAATGGCATTTGGAGAAGTAACAGGAAAGGAGATGAAGCAAGATAGAGAATACAGCATTACTGATAAATTTATTTGCAACGCTGTTGAATTCGATAGCAATAATTTGCCTTGCACTTAGCATGAGAAGATAACAGGAGGCGGCTTAAAGATGGTTTATACAGAATCCATACGGGGGTATCCATACATGAAAAAAGAGCAACTCGCAAAGGAATTCCAGATCAGCACTGGAACCGTAAGAACGAGACTATTCGAAATTGAGAATCAGATAAAAAATGGACGCTACAACGATTACGCCATTATCCGGGATGGAAACATTGTCCTGATCAACGTTCTGGTGTTTATTGATTATCTTACTTATCGGCGTCAGCTTCTGGACAGCAATGCCAGGAAGTATACTCCGGCATTTCATCCGGAAAAGCTGGTGCAGATGATCGGTTGGAGCAACCGGGCTGTTGTGGAAGAAGGTGCCGGTGGTGAAGCGTAACATAATCATATCTGTCATCATAGGCACCCTTGCTACATACCTGCCGTTCTGGCAGTGGGACGGACTGCAGGTTGCAGGAGCTATAGCATTATCAATGCTTGCATGGATGCTGATACAGGGCACAGAGCCAGAAGGGAGGAGACCATGATTTTAGAAAAAATGATAGATGAGTTGTATGAGCTTTCGAAGAAAGCTATAGCAAGCGGAATCCATGTAAGTTTCGAAATAGGATTAGCTGGATATCCATGCCGGATTTGGGTGGAGGAACCTTCAGAAAGCAAAATGACTGCTTATGATATCTATCGTGAAGAAGTAATGATGAAAGAATCCGTTAAAAACTACGAAGCAGCCAGGGAGCATCTTACACGGTTGTTAAAAGAAAATGGATCCTGAGAGTGAGAGCTCATCAGGATCCGGTGTCCAAATGGACAAAAACAGTTTATCACCCTTTCATTGTAGAGGAGAAAGAGAGAAAAATCAATGAAAACATTAAAAATTTCAGCAGATAACGAAATCTCAATTATTGATGTGAATTTTGATGATTTCAAGAGTATTCAAAAAGCTTTAGGAGGCCATTTTGAAACTGTCCATACTGTCAAAATGAATAATTACTTTCAGGGACCAGTGATTATGCTGGTGGATGAGGATGGGCATTTCAAAAATCTTCCATTAAACCGTTTGGGAGCTGGATGTATGACATGCCAAGACATGGTTCTCCAATCTTAGGAGATGTGCTCCTGGCGGAAGCGCGTTATGAAGATATTATGGCAGTGCAGGAACCAGAAAAACTGATGGAGAAACTGCTAAATGATTTTGAGTTTTTGAAAAAGGAGAAAAGATAAGATATGAGCATGAAGATTAACCGTCTCGAAATCGAGAATGTAAAACGTATCAAAGCAGTAAAGTTGGAACCTGCACAGAACGGCTTAACCATCATTGGCGGAGATAACCAGCAGGGCAAAACCTCAGTTCTGGATTCCATCGCCTGGGCACTTGGCGGGGAACGTTACAAACCTTCCCAGAGTACAAGAGAAGGCTCCATGGTGCCGCCGAACTTACATATTGTGATGAACAATGGTTTGGTAGTGGAGCGTAAGGGAAAGAACAGTGCCCTCAAGGTTACGGACCCGAATGGTCAGAAGGCCGGACAGCAGCTGCTTAATGAATTTGTGGAACAGCTTGCCCTGGATCTTCCAAGATTTATGGAAGCCTCCGGAACAGAGAAGGCAAAAGTGCTTTTGCAGATCATTGGCGTGGGACCTCAGCTTGCAGAACTGGAAAAGGAAGAAAAAGAGCTTTACCAGGAGCGTCTGTATGTAGGACGTACCGCTGATCAGAAAGAGAAATTTGCAAAAGAGCAGCCCTATTATCCGGAGGCTCCAAGAGATCTGGTGTCACCCTCCGAGCTGATCAGACAGCAGCAGGAGATTTTGGCAAGGAATGGCGAGAACCAGAGAAAGCGTGATCAGGCTGCGCAGCTCCGGGAATCTGTGAAGCGTGCCCATGAGGAAGTAATCAGATTGTCTGAGCTTCTGGAAGCAGCCAAGCTGAAACATCTGCAGCTGGTAAAAGATCTGGATATTGCAGAGACTTCTGCAAAGGATCTGACGGACCAGTCCACAGAAGAACTGGAAGCTAATATCTCCAATATCGAGGAAATCAACCGTAAAGTCAGAGCCAACCTGGATAAGGAAAAAGCGGAGGATGACGCCAAAGAGTACCGTACCAAGTACGACAATCTAACAAAGCAGCTGGAAGAGACAAGGGATAAGAAGAATGAGCTTCTGACTTCTGCAGAGCTTCCTCTTCCAGAGCTATCCGTAAAAGATGGAGAGCTGGTCTATAAAGGCCAGAAGTGGGACAACATGTCCGGTGCGGAACGTCTGAAGGTTTCTACCGCTATTGTCCGCAAACTGAACCCGCAGTGCGGTTTCGTTCTTCTGGACAAGCTGGAGCAGATGGACAGAAAGACACTGCAGGAGTTTGGAGAGTGGCTGGAAGCAGAAGGACTCCAGGCAATTGCTACCAGAGTTTCTACTGGTGATGAGTGCAGCATTATTATTGAAGACGGTTATGTGGTTGGACAGGAACATCCGGAAGAACCACAGCAAAAAGCATGGAAGGCAGGTGCATTTTAAATGGAAATTATCAGAGGTGTGATTCCCTGTGCAAAGAAGGTGGTCATTTACGGACCAGAAGGAATTGGCAAATCCACTTTTGCCAGCAAGTTCCCAGATCCGGTGTTTATTGACACGGAAGGAAGTACCAATTCAATGGATGTTGCGAGACTTCCCAAGGCGTCCAGCTGGCAGATGTTGCTGGACCAGGTGGATTATGTCCGCACACATCCGACTATGTGCAAGACACTGGTCATAGATACCATTGACTGGGCGGAATCTATGTGTATCCGGCATATCTGCGACAAGCACAGAAAGTCCGGTATTGAGGATTTTGGTTACGGAAATGGTTATGTTTATGTAAAAGAAGAATTGGGGAAATTCCTCAATCAGCTGACAGAAGTTGTAGAGGCTGGTGTCAACGTGGTCCTTACTGCACATGCGCAGATCCGGAAGTTTGAACAGCCGGATGAACTGGGAGCTTATGACAGATGGGAGTTAAAGCTTGGAAAGAAAACAGCATCCCAGACCTCCCCACTGATCAAGGAATGGGCGGACATGCTACTGTTTGCCAATTATAAAACATTCTCTATTGCGGTGGATGATAAAGGGAAAAAGAGGAAAGCCCAGGGCGGTGAGCGTGTGATGTATACCACCCACAATGCCTGCTGGGATGCAAAGAACCGCTACGGTCTGCCAGATGAAGTCCCATTCAGTTATGATTCCATCCGGACAATCATTGAGGGAAATGCCGTGCCAGTAAAAGAAACACAGCCAAAATCCGTACCAGCGCAGCAGCCGATACAGGCTCAGCCAACTGTACAGCCTCAGCCGACTACGGTACAGGAAGCTACAAAGACAGAACCTGCTGTTACTGTTGGGGAGCAGATGAACCTTCCGCTTAATGAACCACAAAAGACTCCGGAACCGACAGCAAGGAGCAGCACCATTGATCCCGGAATCCCTAAAGCTTTACGTGACCTGATGGAGAGTAACCAGGTAGATGAATGGGACATCCAGAACGTAGTGGCAGCAAGAGGGTATTACCCCTCTGATGTAAAGGTGAAAGATTATGACATGGACTTTATCAATGGCTGTCTGATCGGGGCATGGCCACAGGTCTATGGAATGATCAAAGAAATGAAAGCGACACAACAGGTGCCGTTCAATTAAAGGAGGATAAAAATTTATGGCAGCAGAAGGAAGAGAGTTAGGCTGGGAGGATTCCATCAAACAGGATGCCCAGGATTATGAGCCAATTCCAGAAGGGGATTATAACGTAACAATTGAGAAATTTGACCGCAGCAGATCTAAAGGTGAGGGGAAGCTCCCTCCATGCAATATGGCAGTTGTTTATTTTACGGTGCATGTTCCAGAACGTGAGGTTACCATCCGTGAAAATTATGTACTGCATACCAGTTTGGAGTGGAAGCTGTCTGAGCTGTTCCGTGGCGTTGGCCTTAAGAAGGAGGGAGAAGAACTCCGGATGGACTGGAGTGCACTTCCTGGCAAGACTGCGCGCGCTAAGATCGGACTGAAGCCTGGAATTAAGGATCCAAACAAGAAGTTCAATTACATTGAAAAGCTGTATCCAAAGGATACCAGTAAACCTGCATTTACACCGGGAGGCTTTTAAAACATGGAACTAAGGCCGTATCAAAAAGAAGCGAAGGAAGCTATTTTTGAACAGTGGGACAGCGGGGTGTTAAAAACCCTGCTGGTCCTTCCTACAGGCTGTGGAAAGACTGTGGTATTTGCCAAGGTAACAGAGGAATGTGTCCGTAAAGGTGACCGCGTACTGATCCTGGCACACAGAGGGGAGCTGCTCGATCAGGCAGCAGATAAGCTGATGAAGACAACCGGGCTTGGATGTGCCTTGGAAAAGGCAGAAAGCTCCTGCCAGGGCAGCTGGTTCCGGGTAGTGGTTGGCTCTGTACAGACATTGATGAGAGAAAAGAGGCTGGGAAGTTTCCCGGCTGATTATTTTAATACCATCATTATTGACGAAGCCCATCACTGTATATCTGACAGCTATCAGAGAGTGCTGCAGCATTTTCCGGAAGCACAGGTGTTAGGCGTAACGGCAACGCCAGACCGTGGGGATATGCGGAACCTTGGCGTATATTTTGAATCCCTGGCTTATGAGTACACCCTTCCTAAGGCAATCAAGGAAGGATACCTGTCCCCGATCAAGGCGCTGACAATTCCACTCAAGATCGATATGAGCAACGTTTCTGTACAGGCAGGGGACTTCAAGGCAAGTGAGATTGGTACTGCGCTGGATCCATACCTGGAAAGAATTGCCCAGGAGATGCAGAAATACTGCATGGATAAAAAAACTGTGGTATTTCTGCCGCTGGTAAAGACCAGCCAGAAGTTCCGGGATCTCCTAAATGCTTATGGTTTCCAGGCGGCAGAAGTAAACGGAGACAGCCAGGACAGGGCTGAGGTATTAAAAGATTTTGATGCTGGTAAATACAACGTGTTATGTAATTCCATGCTCCTGACAGAAGGCTGGGACTGCCCGTCAGTTGATTGCATTGTGGTATTAAGACCTACAAAGGTAAGAAGCCTTTACTGCCAGATGGTGGGACGTGGCACAAGACTTTCACCAGAAACAGGAAAAGATCATCTGTTGCTGTTGGATTTCCTTTGGCATACAGAGCGGCATGAGCTGTGCCACCCCGCAAGTCTGATCTGTGAGAATGAAGAAGTAGCCCAGAAGATGACGGAGAACCTGGAACGAGAAGCCGGCATAGCTATTGATATTGAAGAGGCGGAAAAGACTGCCTCAGAAGATGTAGTCGCACAGCGTGAGGAATCCCTGGCTAAACAGCTGGCAGAGATGAAAAAACGGAAAAAGAAGCTTGTAGATCCACTGCAGTTCGAGATGTCTATTCAGGCAGAAGACCTGTCCAGTTATGTTCCGTCTTTTGGATGGGAGATGGGACCGCCATCTGACAAACAGAAGCAGACACTGGAAAAGCTGGGAATCATGCCGGATCAGATTGAGAATGCAGGGAAGGCAGCTAAGATTCTTGACCGTTTGGACAAGCGTAGAAATGAGGGGCTTACTACCCCGAAGCAGATCCGCTTCCTGGAGGGCAGGGGATTTAAACATGTAGGTACCTGGCAGTTTGACACAGCCAAGAATTTAATTGACAGGATTGCCGGGAATGGATGGAAGATCCCGAACGACATTGTACCACAGGAATATAAAGGAGCGTAAACATGGAGCAGAGGACAAGCCTTACAGAGATAATTGAATACATCGATCCCGGTTCCCTGGATTATCAGGACTGGGTGAATGTCGGAATGGCACTGAAGCTGGAAGGCTATCCGGTAAGCGTCTGGGATCAGTGGAGCCAGAAGGACTTTGGACGGTACCATGCCGGAGAATGTGAGAAGAAGTGGAGAAGCTTTTCCGGTTCTTCTTCTCCGGTAACTGGCGGGACTATTGTACAGATGGCAATGGAGCGCGGATGGGTGCCGGAAAAAGGTCATGAGCTGGACTGGAACGACAGCATACAGGTAGACAGTGACCGTGTGGTAGTGGATAAGAACTGGCTGGAAGGCAGGGAAATCCAGGAACCAAAGAACTGGAACCCGGCAGAGCAGCTGATCACATATCTGGAAACCCTGTTTGAAGCTGGGGAAAACGTAGGGTACGTAACTGGAAGTTGGGAAAAGACAGACGAGAAAGGTACCAGATGGCTTCCACAAAAGGGAAGCTGGGACCGTACTGCAGGACAGCTGATCGAGCAGCTGAATACCTGCAAAGGCGACATTGGAGCTGTGCTGGGTGATTACAATCCGGAAGCTGGCGCGTGGATCCGTTTCAACCCACTGGATGGAAACGGCTGTAAAAACGAAAATGTAACAGACTACCGGTATGCTCTTGTAGAATCTGATCACATGGAAATCGACCAGCAGAACGCCATCCTACGTGAGCTGGAGCTTCCCATTGCCTGCCTGGTGTATTCCGGAAAGAAAAGCCTTCACGCAATCGTGAGGGTGGATGCAGCGGATTATAGCGAGTATAGGAAGCGCGTTGATTATCTGTATGAAGTCTGCCAGAAGAACGGGATTGATGTAGATACCCAGAACCGGAACCCTTCCAGATTGTCCAGGATGCCAGGTGTAGAACGTGGGGAAAAGAAGCAGTTCATTGTGGATACCAACATAGGAAAATCCTCCTGGAATGAATGGTATGAGTGGATTGAAGGTGTGAATGATGATCTTCCAGAGCCGGAAGGTCTGGAAAGTGTCTGGGATAATCTTCCGGAGCTGTCTCCCTGTCTCATTGACGGGGTGCTCCGTAAAGGGCATAAGATGCTGATCTCTGGACCATCCAAGGCTGGTAAGTCTTTCCTTCAGATTGAACTGTGTATCGCCATAGCAGAGGGCAAGAAGTGGCTGCAGTGGCATTGTGCGCAGGGACGTGTGATGTACGTGAACCTGGAACTTGACCGGGCGAGCTGTCTTCACCGTTTTAAAGATGTATATGAGTCCCTTGGCTATGTCTCAGACAACCTGCAGAACATTGATATCTGGAACCTTCGAGGAAAGTCTGTGCCTATGGATAAGCTTGCACCAAAGCTGATCAGAAGGGCAGCAAAGAAGAATTATGTAGCGATCATTATAGACCCGATTTATAAGGTCATTACTGGTGATGAGAACAGTGCCGATCAGATGGCGAACTTCTGTAACCAGTTCGATAAAGTGTGTACAGAGCTTGGCTGTGCCGTGATCTACTGTCATCATCACAGCAAAGGAAATCAGGGCGGTAAGAAGTCCATGGACCGCGCTTCTGGATCCGGTGTATTTGCCCGTGATCCGGATGCACTTCTGGATTTGATCGAGCTAGAGCCGACAGAGGCATTGATGAAACAGGAAGAAAATAAGGCTGTCTGTGGAACTTGTAAAGCATATCTGGATGCACATTATAAGTGGCAGGATGACCTCTCACAGGACGATCTGTTGAGCAGTGCACAGATGTTGGGTTACTGTGAGGCACACCTGGACAAATGGCAGAAAATAGCCCTGGATAAGCAGATAACGGCTGCAAAAGTGGCAGTACAGGCGCGTACTGCATGGAGAATTGAGGGAACCCTAAGGGAATTTCCGAAGTTCGAACCGGTCAATATGTGGTTCGATTATCCGGTACACAGGATTGATCAGGTGGGAAGCCTGAAAGATCTGCAGTTGGAAGATGATAAGCCAGCATGGCAGAAAAAACAAAAATCTCCAGAAGAAAGAAAAAAAGATAAGGAAGATAGTCTGAGGTTAGCGTTTGAAGCGAATGACATGGACGGAAATGGCAGTGTGAAAATATCTGATCTGGTCACATATATGGGTGTTACTTTAAACACAGTTAAGAAATATGTGGACAGCTCAAAAGAATTTAAACGTGAAAATGGAATGATCTTTAAGGTGTCAAAGGTGTCAAAAACAATGAATGACATTTGACAGCGAGGTGTCAAATCTGTCAAAAAGTATAAAATTGACATTTTTGACAGTGGTGTCAAAAGTGTCAAAAACACTAATTTGATAGGTGCAGTGAGGTGTCAAAAAATGGGGTGTCAAATACCCCTATATATATAGGGGTATTTGACACACACCCAATTTTGACACACACACCTCTAAGCAAAATTGACAGGAAGAATTGACAGGGGGATGAAAATAATGGAAACGAATGAAAAGTATTATTGTCCTTTTGCGAAAAATGAATGCATGACTTATGGCTGCGGATTATATAGTCCATTTTATGAAAGCTGTTCGTTTCTCTTAATCGCAGAGGGTATGAAAGAAATTTCTTTTTCTGCTGATGATACAAATTTAGATTGTGCACTAAGAGTTAGCATTCAAAAACCAAAAGGGGAGTAATTTATGAGCAATGAGTTTTTCATGGTAATGGTTCCGCCGACTGTAACCCATCAGGAAAAACAGGTCAGGGTTGCCGGAGGAAAGCCAGTGTTCTATGAGCCACCGGAATTAAAAGCAGCCAGACAGAAACTGGTGGCATATCTTGGTCAGCATGTACCAGATGAACCATATCACTGTGGAGTCAGGCTGATCACAAAATGGTGCTTCCCCAGGGGAAAACATTTGGATGGTACCTACAGACTTTCCAAACCGGATACGGACAATCTGCAGAAACTATTAAAGGACTGCATGACGAAAGTTGGTTTCTGGGATGATGATGCACTGGTGGCTTCGGAGATCGTGGAAAAGTTCTGGGCGGAAGTCCCTGGGATTTATGTCCGGATCGACAGGCTGCCATGATCTGGCTGACGCCCCAGGAACGAAAAGCTCTCTGGGAAGAATATCCGGAAGTACAGGAGATGTATGAAAAGTACAACGGTATTCTTCCGGAAGATGATGGAGCCTGGGAGAGAGTTGCAGAACGTTGTCACCAGATTAGAGAACAATACCAGACGATGCAAGTAGAAGTCGCACTGCTGGATGTAGTGTGGCAGCTGGAATGTCTGGCAAAAAGAAAAAGAGGAGATTAAGCTATGCTACAGGAAATGAAGTTAGAGGACGCATTGAAGAAGTTTCTCCAGGGGAGAAAAGTCCTGGTCATGTACGATGAGACACTGGAAGCTGATAAGCTGGCGTTTACAGTAGAGCCGCTGGAAGAAATGCTGAAAAGAAATCGCTTCCTGGTTGAGGTGCCGGCTGTGGAGAATCCGGATTTTAAAGAGACTGTGCATCAGATGGCAGCATCGGAAAAACTGCCCCCCCCAAGAGCCTGTTCGGGAAGAACCAGAGGTAGTGCCTATGGAAATCAATAAAAGTCTGACGCTGGAGCCAAGAGGATATACCGGATTTTTACATATCCGCTGTGAACACTGTGGTAAGACAAAGACCTTCTGTACCAAACATCAGCTTAGTTATTATGGCTGTAAAGAATGCGGCGAGAAGACGGACCTGAAGAATTTGAAACTGGCATTTATTAACTGTGAATGCGGTGGTATGGCAAGATATTTCACAAATGAGACTGCAGAGCTGATCGAGCTGAACTGTATAAACTGCGGTATGCCTGTTGCACTGAAATACAACGCCAAGAAGAAACTGTATGAAACGATAAGGAGCTGAGACTATGGCAGAAAAATATAAAACCTGTAAACACAGTACCGGCAGGGTGGGAGAGCTGATCGTATACGTTCACCCGACCTGTCCGAGGCTATCAATGATAAAAGGCACCTTATGCAGCAGTAAGATTCGCTGCAGGGAGTGCCGGAGCTGGGAGGAGAGAAGATGACGCTGAATGAATTAACAAATAATCAGAAACGCAAAGAGTTTCTGGACAAATATACAGGATGGAACTTGTGGCTTGCTGTGCCGGAAGTAAGCGAAAAGTATTATTCTTATCCGCTTCCGGACAATACAATGATCATCGTCAAAGAAACTGAACGTGCAAAAGGTGATGACTGGTGGAAGAAAGACGAGCGCGGCGGCTATTACGTTACCACAGAATACTATCTCCTGGAAGGTGATTGGAAAAGATTCGCAGACTGCAAAAAGAGTATGACGCAGATTATTGAGCATCTGAGAGAGGTGAAACAATGATAGACGTAATCGTTGTAATGGGTGTTGGCGTGCTAATCGGAGCCTTTGGCGTGATCGCCTGGGCATTAAGTGCCGTAAACAAGGATAGAGGTGAAAAAGATGACAGAGACCAAGCAGGGAAAGGCAACGGACCGGAAAGCCACTGAGGCGGTGAACACGATTAGAATTTACTGTAAAAACAATGACATTTACGACTGCGTATTTAACTGTGCGATACGGCAGGTATGCAGAGGATATTTTCGCAATTTGAACGTACCGATGCTGTGGCCAGAAGTGGAGGTGCCGGATGATTGATGAGAAGAGAGTGCTGCAGGTTGCCAAGGAATTGAGCATGAACCCGGATAAGGCCAGGAAGCTCCTGGAGGATGCCAGATCAGAACCGGCAATCCTGGCACAGGTACATAGATACGAACTGCTTGTGGGAGGTGATAGAGGTGGACAAGACGGTGCTGGAGCAGTATGTGGAGCTAAAGGAAGAAATCAAAGACCTACATAACCGCATAGACCGGGACAGGCGCAGGCTGGTCAAGATCGAGAATGAGGGTGTGGTTTCTGATACCGTGAAGGGAACCAGAAAGGATGGAACCTTCGGTCCGATCAAGATAACCGGCTATCCTTTTCCAGAAGTTGATCAGGTGAAGGGTATGATCAAAAAGCGGGTAACAAAGCTTCACATACTGGAAGATGAACTGCAGGACGCACTGAATGCAGTAGATGATTTTATCCGGGAAATCCCACAAAGCGATCTGAGAATGATGTTTCGTTTTTATTACCTGGATGACATGACATGGGTGGCGGTAGCAGCAAATATGAACAGCCGGTTTCCAAAACGGAAATATACAGAAGACAGCTGCAGAAAGCGTCATGACCGATATCTTGAAAAAATATTATAAAATTTTCAAAATGTCCGGTCAAGTCCGCTTCGGCTATGGTAGTATGTACACTGAGCTCAGAAGGAAAGACTTCCGATGATGAAATACCCCCACCCATAAGGTATGAACGACTGCCAGGTGTCACAGCCTGGCGGTTGATTCGGTTAGTACCATACCGATGGCCAAAGGTACTGTTACTGCTTAGCAGGTAAGCGGCTGTTATTTACTGTTTTCCACAGTGGAAGAGAAAATGGCGGTTAAGGTGAAAGACACTGTTCGAAAACAGGGTTAGGACCCTGGCTGGACGCTTAGTTGCAGCCAATCCACGGAACACTTCCCCGATCGGGAGGGAGCATGAGCCGTTAAGCCGAGCCGCAGGTTCGAGTCCTGGTGTTCCGATTAGCTTCGAGAGAAGCAATTCTTAGAAAGACATCTGACTAATAATGGTTAGGTGTCTTTTTGCATGACATTAATTCAGAAATAAAGAAATTTCAGCCTTTTTAACTTTACAAAACTATAAATTGATGTTATAGTTAAAAATGAAAAAAATAAAGTTAAAAGGAGGCATCTATGAGTTTTACTAAAGAGAAAAAAGAAAAAATAAAAAGATACATTTTGGAAAAAGTAGACAATTCCCAGAATGATATTGCAAAGAGAACTGCAGAAGCCTTTCAGATATCGTTAAATACAGTGTATCGTTATATTAGAGAACTCGAAGCAAACAAAATAATAAAAAAGAGAGATTCTAACAATAAAAAGTACGAGCTAATCAAGGAAACTCATAATTATGTTTATGATCGTAGAGAAACTCCAGACCTTCAGGAAGATGTTGTTTATGATTTATGTATAAAAGAATATGTTGAAAAATTACCATTAAATGTTCAAAAAATATGGCAATATTCTTTTATGGAAATGATGAATAATGCAATTGATCATTCTGAATCTGATATTATTTTAATAAGAGTTATCCAGGATTACATGAATACTATGATTCTTATTGCAGACCAGGGAGTTGGAATCTTCAGAAAGATTAGAGATTATTATAATTTTCCAACATTAGATGATGCTGTGGGGGAACTGTTTAAGGGAAAACTTACAACAGATACACAGAAACATTCTGGAGAAGGAATATTTTTTACTTCTAGGGTTTTGGACACATTTGCTGCTTTTTCTGATGGAAAAATATTTACACATGATAAATATAATGAAATTTTGCAAGATGCAGATGAAGTAGAGTCGTTGAGCAAACAAAAAGATAGTAGGGGAACTATTATTCTTATGAGTTTGTCAAATTATAGTAAAAAAATTTTGAGAGAGGTGTTTAATATGTTTTCTGATGTTGATGGAGGATTTACAAAAACGCATGTTCCAATCAAAAATATTTTTGACACTTATCCTGTATCGAGATCTCAAGCAAAAAGACTATGTAACAGATTTGAAAAATTTAAAGTGGTAGAATTGGATTTTGCTGATGTTGAAGAAATTGGACAGGGATTTGCGCATGAGATATTTGTTGTTTTTCAGAAAAATCATGCTGACATTAAAATTGTGCCGGTAAACACTAATTTAGAGGTGGAAAAAATGATAAATCATGTAAAAAATACAGAAGAAAATAACTAAAAACATGTATTACCAACAAAGGCAGCTCCCCGGAGCTGCTTTTTCTATGCCAATTTTCGTACAGCGTGCACAGCACCAGCCGTTATTTCTTGCATACGGTCACCTCCTTTCATGATTGACGGCGGCAATCGGCTGTCGTGGATGGTGCTGGCAGGACTGTATTTTATTATATTTTTGAAAGAAGGTGAGCCTGAGTGACAAAAAAACAAAAGAGATTTGTAGATGAGTATCTGATTGACCTGAATGCTACCCAGGCCGCCATAAGAGCCGGATACAAGGCGAAAAATGGTCAGAGAGCTTCTGAGATCGGACATGAATTACTCCAGAAAACCCAAGTTTCAGAAGCAATCTCAGAGGCAATCGCAGAAAGATCCAAAAGAACCGGAATAAATGCTGACCGTGTTCTTCTGGAGCTGGCCAGAATTGCATTTGTAAATGCAGATGATGTAATCAATGCAAAAGACGCAACACTAAAAGAAGATGCTTCCAGGGACGATCTGGCAGCTATACAGTCCGTGAAAGTAAAATCTTTTGGAGAAGATGGCGTGGAAAGAGAAATCAAGCTTGCAGACAAACTGAAAGCCCTGGATATGCTTGGACGCCATTTGGCAATGTGGAATGACAAGCTTCAGCTCAGCGGTATGGAAGAAGAAAAATCAAAACTGGACAGCTTGATCAAGCAGATCAGCGGAGGCGGATAATGAGCAGCATGGATCTCGTGCTGTCTGAAAAATACAAAGCGTTTTTGAAATGCCAGACACCGGTGGAGTTCCTGGAAGGTACCACGGCAGCAGGAAAGACTACAGTAGGAATTTTTAAGTTCATGTTGAAGGTAGCCCAGAGTCCGAAAAAGCTTCATATCCTGGCAGCAGACGACACAGGAACAGCAGAGAAAAACATTATTAACAAAGACCTTGGAATCCTGGACGATTTCGGAAGCCTGGTAGAGTACAACGGATCCGGCACCAAGGATGATAAGATCCCGCATATTCTTTTTCATACTTCATCCGGGGACAAAACCATATACGTTTTGGGATATGGAAACAAGAAGAAATGGAAGAAAGCCCTTGGCGGTCAGTATGGATGCCTGTACATCGATGAGATCAACACGGCAGATATTGACTTTGTCCGTGAAGCTTCCATGCGCTGTGATTATCTCATGGCAACCTTAAACCCGGATGATCCGAGCCTGGATGTGTATAAAGAGTATATCAACTGCAGCCGCCCGCTTCCTGAATGGGAAGAGGACACGCCACAGGAGATTAAAGACGAATTAAAGGAAGAACCAAAGGCAGGCTGGGTTCACTGGTTCTTTTCTTTTGACGATAACGCCGGACTTCCGGAAGAAAAGAAAGACCAGATCATCCGGAATACCCCGAAAGGAACCAAGATCTACAAGAACAAGATCTTAGGCCTCAGAGGAAAAGCAACAGGCCTTGTGTTCAGCATCTTCCTGCGCCAGCGGCATGTCCGCACAAAGGAATGGGCAAAACAATTTGTACAAAGACCGGGAGAACCAAAGAAACACGAAATTTTCATGTGGTTTTCGGCAGCAGTCGATACCTCATACTCCCAGAAATCCCCGGACACAATTGCTTTTTCCTATCTTGGGATTACAAACAAAGGAAAATGCATCGTTCTGGATGAAAAAGTTTACAGCAATGCAGAACTGGACATCCCCCTGGCTCCTTCAGATACAGTAAAGAATTTGATTGATTTCCTTGACCGCAACAAGAAGGAGTGGGGACTTGCACGAAACGTATTCCTGGACAGCGCCGATCAGGCAACCATGCAGGAATGGAACAAGTATAAGCGAAGAAATGGCTGCATTTATACACTTAACGATGCATGGAAGAAGATGGAGATTATCGATCGTATCAATGCGCAGCTTGGATGGATGGCATTTGATGACCAGACAGGCATTGAGCCATGTTTTTATGTACTCGATACCTGTTCGACTTACATTCATGAGATGGAAACATACAGTTGGAAAGAAGATAAAGACAATACACCAGAAGATGGGCATGACCATATGGTTAACTCTGTGCAATACGCATGGATCCCATACCAGGGCAAGATTTACAAGAGGTGATAATTATGAACTGGCTTCAGAATTTTATTGCACGGCTATTCCGGATAGAACCTGCAAGAGACAGGGTGATTACAATCAGAGAAGCTCATACCTTCCGTGAGAACGTGATCCAGAACAAGCTGTGGTATCTGGGAGATGGAGTTACCCTGGAACAGTACTTTAAAAAGACTGCAAAATGGGATGTGGAGAAAGCCCGCTTCTGGGCAGCCACAGCGCAGGGAAATGTAAGAAAGATACACAGCGGAATTGTTGGAACTGTAGTAGACAGATATAAAGACATTGTGCTGGCTGATCTGGACGCTGTTGATTTTGGCGAGAATATGGACATTCTGGAAGAAAGATGGAATGAAATCTTTGAGGGGAGTAAGCTGAACGATGTGATTGGAGATGCTATCGTTGGAGCGTTATCTTCCGGAGATGGAGCCTTTAAGATCACGGCGGATGAGTGCAGCCCTTACCCTATTGTGGAATTTTACGATGCAGAGGATGTGGAATATGTATATATCCATTCGACGCTGCGGGAAATCAAGTTCTACACAACCTACAGAAATCGGAACAAAGATTACAGGCTGCAGGAAACCTATGGATATGGCTATGTAAGATACAAGCTTTACGATGATGCCGGAAAAGAAGCCCCATTACAGTTTCTTCCGGAAACAGCCCATTTGATTGATTTTGGATTCGATGAAAGCCTGATTTTGGCGGTGCCACTTAAAATTCTTACATCCACCAGATATAAGAACAGAGGAAAAGCCCTTTTTGAAGGAAAGACAGATGTGCTGGATGGACTGGATGAAACGATCAGTCAGTGGATGGACGCAATCAGAATGGGCAGGATCAAGCGTTATATTCCGCAAAATCTGATTCCGAGGGATGAGGAAACCGGGGAGCTGCTTCCGGCTAATCCATTTGACAATGACTTTATTGCCATTGGGGACGATATGGGAGAGAATGCCAGCCACCAGGTGGAAATCTCACAGCCTCAGATATCCTACGAAGCTTACGTAAACAGCTACGCCAATTTCCTTGATATGGCCCTTCAGGGAATCATATCACCATCCACACTGGGAATTGATCTGAAGAAAACAGATAATGCAGAATCACAGAGGGAGAAAGAAAAGGTTACCCTTCATGTGAGAGGGAAGATAGTAGACGCTTTGAACAGTACATTGCCGGAACTGTTCAAGACAATCCTGCAGTGTGACGATATTATGAACGGGAACAATCCGGGAGAGTATGAAATATCCGTGAAGTTTGGAGAGTATGCATCCCCAGACTTTGGAACAACTGTGGAAACTGTAGGAAAAGCTAAACAGTACGGAGTTATGAGCCTTGAAACTTCTGTGGATCAGCTGTACGGAGATACCTGGACAGATGAGGAAAAGGAAGCAGAAGTAGAACGTCTGAAACTGGAACAGGGAGTGCAGGATCTGGAAGAGCCGGGGCTTACCATGAAAGCAGGAGAATTTGAAACAAGTCTGGAAGAAGGTGAGAATGATGAAGGTAAAAGTAGGACCACGGATCTACAGGATGAACCGAAAGGAGTACCAGGAGTTTCTGGAAGTAGCAAAAGAGCAGGTACCGATGGGCGTGTACGCTCTGGAAAAGAATGATTATGCTGAGCTTAGAAATGATGCCTGTACCAGCAAAACAAAGCTGAAAGACATGATCCGAATATTCAAAAGCCAGGGCTTTAAGGTATATGCAAACGGGAGGTAACCACATATGCAGAAGCTTAACACCGTCTACGACATTGGAGCTGCCTTTGAAGCCATAGAAAATGAGCTTATATCTTCCATGATCCGTAATATGCGCCGGCACAAGCTGGAAGAGATCGATGAAGATAAACAATGGGCTATGTGGCAGGCACTGCAGCTTAAATCCCTGGAAAAGTATAAGAAGGACAACCAGAAGAAGTATGGCAAGCAGTTCAAGGATATCAATGCACAGATCAAAACACTGATATCCCTGTCCAGATCTGAAGGCGAGATGGCACAGGAGATTGCAATCCTGGAAGCTATCAGAAACGGATTTCCTGCTAAACATATTTCCAAAGGGGCGGCAGCTGAGTTTTTCAAGGTGAATGACAGAAAATTGGAAGCCCTGATCAGTGCTACTATGAACGACATGGAGAAGGCTGAGATTGCTGTCCTTCGAATGGCAAATGACCAGTACCGAAAAGTGATTTACAATGCCCAGGTATATGCAAACACCGGAGCCGGCACCTATGAGAAAGCTGTGGATATGGCTACAGAGGATTTTGTAAAGGCTGGCTTGAATTGTGTGCAGTATGCCAACGGCGCAAGGCATACACTTGCTGATTATGCGGATATGGCAATCAGAACAGCCAGCAAAAGGGCATACCTGCAAGGAGAAGGCCAGAAGCGCCAGGAATGGGGAATATCTACAGTGATTATGAATAAGCGCGGAAATCCCTGTCCGAAATGCTTGCCTTTTGTGGGAAAAGTGCTGGTTGATGATGTGTGGAGCAATGGTCCGAAGGACGGAAAGTCACCGGTTACCGGAATCAAGTATCCACTTATGAGCAGTGCCATAGCCGCAGGCCTGTACCATCCGCGCTGCAAAGATAGCCACACTACATATTTCGAAGGAATCAGCACCCCGCCAGAGAAGAGCAGGTATACCAAAGCAGAGCTGAATGAACTGGTGCGGAAACAGGAACAGGAAAGCCGGCAGCAGTATGCAAAGAGGCAGGAAAAGAAGTTTGGTAGGTTGGCAGATTTTTCTCTGGATCCGGAGAACCAGAAGAGATACGAAACTAGAAGACGCGAATGGAATGTAGAAGCACATCCGCCTTTTAAACCTGCTCAAACAATGGAGGAGGCACAACAGTATGCGCAACAGTTTTGCAAAGAGAGTATGTTGGATAGAGTCTTCAAAGGTAAGGCTGATTACAAGGGCATATCCTTGGAAAATGCAAACAGCATCAATGAAGGACTGAATGACATATATAGCGCGTATGATATTCCGAAAATCAATGGAGTAAAAACGATTGATCCAAAATCAGCAAAAGGAAAGAAAATCTTTACGAGTGAAGACGCGGTGATGGCTTATTCTCCAGTTGAAAACGGAATTTATATCAACAAAGCGGTACTGAAGAATGAAAAGACCCTGGATGACTATAACAAGAAGTCAAAAGAAGCCTGGGAAGTGGTAATGGATAACATAGATACACTTGAAGGAAACAAACGAGAACTTGCAGAACGCTATAAAGCAGCTGGGCGAAGCCTCATAGGAGACGGATCAGCAAAAGATTATATTACGCACGAGATGGGACATCACATCCAGTGGCAACTTTTTGATGCAAAAACTATAAACGAGATAGGTGAGGATGCCAAAAAGTATGCTGGTAAGATATCTGGTTATGCGACAGCAAGCAAAACAGAGTATTTTGCAGAAAGCTTCGCGGCATACATGAAAGGGCAAACCGATATTTTAGATCCTAAGTTTGTAAATTTTTTGGATAAAAAAGCTATTGTAAAAAAGGCACGTAATGGTATAATGAAGAAAAACGAGGATACACTAAAGATGGATTTGCAATTATTTGCTGAAAGCGATATTAAAAATCAAGAATCCGGCTCATTAAAACGTGCAATTCGAAAATACCAGAAAAGAATAAAAGAACATGAAAATAAGCTGGAAAATCCTGCACTCTATTGTTCAGACTGGAATGATAAAATGACCTGTGAACAGGAAGGCTTGAAACGCCATTGGAAAAAGGAAATCCGCAATTTCAACCAGGCAATAGAGGATAGAGTTAATGAATTGATGGAAAGGGGCGATTATAATGACTGATGCATTAACAAGAGAAGGAATTAAATACATGATCGCACGATTGCTGGAAAATGCAAATGAAGCGGCAGAAGAAAGTAAAGCAAACAAAGATGATGCATATTGTGCCGGACGCAAGGTTGCATACTATGAAATGCTTGATATATTAAAAACTGAATTGGATATCAAGGAACAGGATTTAAAAGAGTTTGGACTTGATATTGATTTAGAGAATAAAATTGCATAAAATAAAATACCACCAGTCAGAAAATGACCGGTGGTATTTTATTACCTGAAAATATCAATACAGTTATTAAAACAATGATAGCACGCCATAAGACGTGTTATTTTTGTACTTATTTTTAAGAAAGAGAGGATGAAGAAAATGAAAAAATTATTTATCAGCCAGCCTATGAGAGGAAAATCAGATGAAGAGATACTAAAGGAAAGAGAAAAAGCAATCAAGAGCGCAGAAAAGCAGATGGATGAACCTGTAGAAGTGATTGATTCTTTCTTTCAGTCGGCACCGACAGATGCAAGACCTCTTTGGTATCTTGGAGAATCATTGAAATTATTGGCTACAGCAGATGTTGCTTATTTTGCTAAAGGCTGGGAGAAAGCCAGAGAATGCAAAATTGAGCATACTTGCGCTGTAGAGTACGGAATCCCGACAATTGAAGATTGCAGAAAGGAATAGACAACATAGGACATGAAGAATTTTTGAGATTATGTAAAGCAAAAGTTGCGGAGTACACCAATAGTCACATGGATGTTACAGACCGGCAGCAGGTGACTGTACATGATGTGTATGTGGTATGGAGCTGTAAGACTTTGCAGAATAACAAGGCATTGCTTAGCACTACAGTACCAGATGGCATGTACTATGAGCCGACATATAACGGCGATAAGAATGAACTGTATATGGATGCCTATAAGAAGTTTGAAAACAGAAGTTTCAAAATGTAGGAGGAAGAAAATGAAAAGAAGAGCAACCAAAAGAATTGCAGTATTAATGACACTGGTAATCTTGACATGTTTTTGTGCTACTGGTTGCACAGAAGCTGATCAGGTGAGTGCGAATATTTCACAGGATGCAGATAACTTCAACGTAACTAGAAAACTTACTGTTTTGAATGCCAGAACAGATACAATCCTGTTGGAATTGACTGGAACATTTGCACTGAAGAATAACTCTTCAAGAGAACTGGAAGTAATTATTGAGACCGCAGAAGGAAAGTACCAGAAAGACTATGTTTATTTGAATGACTATACCATGTATGTAGTTGAAGACATTTCTGGATCGGATGTGGATAAGTACCATTATGAGATTAATTTCCTTCCGCAGTGGGGACTTAAAGTCACACACAATGATTAAATTTGCGCCGGCACAAATAGGGGGGAAAGACAATGAAAACTGTAGTAATTGAAGGTAAGGATCTGCTGTTCACACTTTTTAAACTTGCATTTTATATTTGGATAGAGATGTGGAATGTGAGAATTTTGCTGGTAGCAGTTAAGATGGTGATTGCTGTAGGTGGATATTCAACTTATTTGGCGGTAATTTTAGTTTCAGCTTATGGGATTTGTTCTGCTTACAGAGGGTTAAAAAAGACAGTTGCTAAAACAATAAGGAGGTGGTTATTTGAAGGTGATAGTGCAGCATAATTTCCGCGACAAAGAAAATGCTCTGGTTCTTCGTACAGCCGGGGAAGAACTGGAAGTGTCCCGGAAAAGAGCAGAGCATCTTGCAAATCTGCAGTTGGTAAAGACCGTTGAAGATCAGAAAGGCGGTGATCCAAAATCTCCCAGTAAGGCTGAGGGTTAGAAGCCTTATTTTTATGCCCGGAATGGCGTGAAACTACCAGAAAGGAGAAAGACATGACACAGGAACAGTTTGAGGCTCTGGGTATTGAAAAGAGCCTTGCAAAAAAAGCAGCAGATGAATCCAAGAAAGAACTGGAAGGATATGTTGCCAAAGAAACCTATGACACAACCGAACAGCAGCGAAAGCAGCTGGAAACAACAGTGAATGATTATAAAACCCAGTTGGATACTTTAAAGACATCAGCAGGGGATAATGAAGCACTGAAACAGCAGATTGCAGATCTTCAGGAACAGAACCGCCAGAAAGACACAGAACACCAGAATGAGCTGAAGGCTCTTAAGCTTACCAATGCGATTAAAATGGCTATTTCTTCTACTGCACAGGATAGCGATCTGGTTGCCGGCCTGGTGGATCGTAATAAGCTGATTCTTGGGGAAGATGGAAAAGTGACCGGGCTGGAAGAACAGGTGAAAGCTTTAAAAGAAAGCAAACCATTCCTGTTTAAACAGGAACAGCAGACAGGAAAGGGAAAGAAAGGATTCTTCCCGCTGGGAGCGCCAAAAGCTGAGCCAGGAGGCGAAGAAGGCCATGTGTCAATGAAGGAAGCGATTGCGGCAAAATTGAACTTGGGTTCAGAAGGGAAAGGTGAATAATTATGGCAATTACATTAGAAGAAGCTAAGAAAAACGTCCAGGATGATCTGCAGATGGGCGTTATTGATGAATTTCAGAAATCAAATTATATCTTGGAACACATTCCATTTGACGATGCAGTATCTCCTACCGGTGGAGGGGCTACACCAAGCTACAGCTACACACGATTGAAAACACAGCCGACAGCTGCATTTCGTGAGATCAATAAAGAATATGCACCATCTGAGGTAACCAAGGAACGCCACACGGTTGAAATCAAAGTGTTTGGTGGAGCTTATGAGATTGACCGAGTTATTGCGAATATGGGCGGTATCGTAAGCGAAGTGGAGCTGCAGCAGGCACAGAAGATCAAAGCAGCTCAGGCACTTTTCAATGATACCTTTATCAATGGTGATACAGGGGTTGATTCCAAATGCTTTGACGGACTGGATAAGGCACTTACAGGAAGCTCTACGGAATACAATGCAGATGGAGTGATCGATCTGTCCACTTCCGAGCTGGTTACCAAAAACTATCAGTACTTCCTGGATATGCTGGATGAGTTCCTTGGCGGTCTGGATGGTACTCCCACATTCATTGGAGGAAACAACAAACTGATTTCTAAACTGAGAGCTTGCGCGAGACGTGCCAGCATGTATCAGGTAACAAAGGATAACTGGGGAAATCAGGTAGAGAGCTATGGCGGCATTCCTTTTGTTGACCTGAAGACCAAACCGGGTACGAATGATGAAGTAGTACCGATTGAATCCTCAGATGGAAAAACATCCCTGTATGTTGCCAGACTTGCAATGGATGGACTCCATGCAGTGTCTTTCGCAGGAGTAGCACCTGTACAGACCTGGCTCCCGGACTTTTCAACTGCTGGAGCAGTGAAGAAAGGTGAGGTTGAAATGAACGCAGCTATTGCACTGAAGACTTCCAAGGCGGCAGGTGTATTCAGGGGAATCAAAGTAAAATAGGAGGCGAAGAATGAAGATCAAAAGTCCAAATAAAGATTACACAGGTGTTTCCGCTTCTGTTCCTTTCTGTAACGGCGTAGGAGAAACAGAAGATCCTTATCTGATCCAGTGGTTCAAAGACCATGGATACGAGGTAGAAGAAACTCCGGAGAAAGCTTCTAAAGAAGCAGTAGAGAAAGAGGAAAAGCCTGCAAAAGAAAAGAACACTTCGAAATGAGGTGAGCGGTTATGAGCTACGAACCATATGCAACCCCAGAATACTATACGGATACTTACGGCGGAACCCTGATTTTAGAAAATGACATTGAGAGAGCTCTGCAGATTGCGTCTCGGCACATTGATTCCCTGACATACAACCGGATTGTAGGCAGGGGATTTTCCAACCTGACACGATTCCAACAGGATATCATTCAGGATGTTGTCTGCCAGCAGGCAGATTTTGAAACCGAGAATGCAGATGAGATCAATTCGATACTTTCAAGCTACAGCATTAACGGTGTATCCGCCCAGTTCGGCAGCAGCTGGAACATATTCACAGACAAAGGAGTGGCAATGAAAAGAGATCTGTATGCACTGCTGTGCCAGACAGGGCTGTGCTGCAGATTAGCGAGGTGAGCTATGAAATATCCATGTTTAGTACCCAAAAGGCTTTGTAAGACGGATATCGGTTTAGTGATGGAGCAGGAAGGACGGGATAAATATGGGGAGCCTCTTCCGTGTTTTGAATATTCCGGGAAATGCAATTACCAGGACAAAGCAAAGACAATCTTCACAGCTGACAAGAAAATGGTTCAGATTACCGGATCCGCATTATTCCCGGGAGATATCTGCCCGGAGCTTCCGGTAATATCAGGTGGTACAGTAACCATATTTGGTGTCAAGAGAAAGATCCAGGAAGCCAGGAAAGCCAGAAATCCGGACGGTACCGTAAATTACACGGAGGTGCTTCTGATATGATCAAGGTCAATTCGACTGTTAAACTTAACTTTCCGAAGATCAATCAGCTGACACAGGCACAGGTGGCAGCCCTGGAGCAGACAGCAGAAGGTTTACATACAGAAGTTGAGCAGGCACAGGTGTTTCCAAGAGATACCGGTGCTTTGCAGAATGAGAGTACTTTTGTAGATACATCTGAAAGCAGTCACGGAAAAGCAAGTATCATATCCAGTACGCCTTATGCCAGACGCCTGTATTTTCATCCGGAATTTCATTTTAAAAAGGATGAAAACCCGAATGCAAAAGGCAAATGGTACGAGGACTGGCTTCCAGGTGGAAAAAATGCTGATTTTGCAGTGAAAGCATTCAAGGAAAACTACAGGAGGCTGGCTGGTTTATGACGTTATCGGATATCAGAGATTATATTGAGACGCTCACACAGGGGACTGTGTATGTTGGACCAATTCCGGATAAGCCGGAAAAAATAGTTGGTGTTTATAACAGTAAACACCAGCATGAGTATAAGGTGGCAATCGGCGGCCCTCAGCTGGAGTCCTACGGCACGAAATACGTCACTTTACTAGTACACTGGAATAAATCCCAGCGCGAGACCGAAAAAGCCGGAAAAGCCTTATTTGAAGCTGTCAGAGCCACCAGAAATGCAACTGTAAACCATGAAACTATTAAATTTGTCCTGCCAGTCTATGATCTTCAGGATATAGGCGTAGATGATTCCGGTATCTATGAGATGGTTATAGAACTGGCTGTGATTTTTGAAAAGAAAGGAAATAAGGATGAAGAATAAAATTGTGATGAACCTTCAGCTGTTCGCAGGTTCCAAGTCTGGCGTATATCCATGCTACGAGAACCAGTTCCAGATAGACACAGCATCAGGCGGCACTGCTTCACTGAAAAATATTGCAGACTGTGTAACCTTTTCCGTATCTTTTGACAATGGAGTGGAAGAGTGGAACCCATTTGACACAGAAGGATGGACCAGACGTTTAATGACATCCAAGAGTATTACAATTTCAGTAACTGCAAAACGTAATGTGGGGGATGCCGGAAATGATTTTGTTGCAGGACTGGCATGGAAGAACGGAAGAAATGCGGAAGCTGATACGCAGTGGACTTTCCCGGATGGTACTGTTGTGAAGTTTACAAAATCAGTTATCAATGTGAAGAATGTTGGATCCGGAGATTCCACAGCTGTAGCACCTCTTGAATTCGATATCATGAGCAATGGAAAACCGGAGATTACACCAGCCGCATAGTAAATACGGCTTTTAGCAAGAAAAAGGAGAAAACAAATGGCAAAATGTATTGATATTACAGAGAAATTAAGCTTTGATAAAAATCCTGCCCTGATTATCAAGGGCAGAAAATTCATAGTAAATGCAGATGCGGGCACTATGCTTGAAATCATGGGATTGTTTAAAGAAGGCTCTTCTGATACAGAAACGACAGTTGCGGCATATGAAAAGCTGTTCAGCGAAAAAGACCGTAATGAGATTAAAAAAATGCGTCTGCCTTTCAAAGATCTTATGATCGTTATCCAGACCGCAATGGAACTGATCCAGGGAGAAGAAGACCAGGGAGAGCAGTGACCCGTACTATGATCTGATAGATGATTTTGATCTGATCGTATCATCGTTTCAATCACAGTACGGGTTACGTCTTTCTAAGGAAATTCCAGCAGGGATGCCCTGGGACGAGTTTTCGGATCTTCTATCCGGAATAGGCCCGGATACAGCCCTTGGCAGGATCGTAGCAATCCGAGCAGAAGAGGATGAAGAAATCTTGAAGCATTTCACCCCGGAACAGCGCCGGATCCGCCGCGAATGGAGAAATAAACAAGCTATGAAGGTTTCAGAGGAAGACAGAGATAAATTCCTGGAGGCTATGAAACAGGCATTTATTGATATGGCAGGAGGAGCGAATGGATAAAAACAAGGTAAAATGCCCTTTCTGCGGACACGAACAGAAGATACAGTACACCCCGGATGCCAAATGCCGGGGTGTTTTCATCCGGTGCCAAGGGCGCCATTGTAAAAAAGAATTTGAAATAAAGATTAACCAGGACAAGTAGTGCCATGTGTCGATGTCCTCATGATAGAGGAAGGTGGCATATATGGCAACAAGTGTTGGACAGATCGGGCTTGACCTGGTCGTTAATCAGAATCGGTTTCAGTCGCAGATGCGCGGCATTGAATCTCTGGCAAAGAAAGCCGGTGCAACTCTTGCAGCAGCATTTGGCGTTAAAAAGCTGATAGATTTTGAAAAGTCGTGCCTGGAGCTCGGATCAGACCTGGCAGAGGTTCAGAACGTTGTAGACGTTACATTTCCGAATATGACCGCACAGGTTGATAAATTTGCCAAGAGTGCAGCCCAGAGCTTTGGACTTTCTGAGACCATGGCAAAGCAGTTCACTGGTACCTTCGGGGCAATGGCGAAAGCCTTTGGATTTTCCGAGGAACAGGCTTATGACATGGGGGCCAGTCTTACTAAGCTGGCAGGTGATGTAGCGTCTTTCTATAATCTGTCACAGGATGAAGCTTACACCAAGCTGAAATCCGTTTTCACAGGCGAAACGGAATCTTTGAAAGATCTTGGCGTAGTCATGACTCAGACTGCCCTTGACAGTTATGCTATGGCGAATGGTTTCGGGAAGACAACAGCGAAAATGTCAGAAGCCGAAAAGGTAGCTTTAAGGTATTCCTTCGTACAAAACCAGCTGGCAGCAGCCCAGGGGGATTTTGCAAGGACCTCAGGATCCTGGGCGAACCAGATAAGGATACTTACTCTGCAGTTTGACTCCCTGAAGGCTACAATTGGCCAGGGACTGATAAATCTTTTCACTCCGGTTATCCGAGTGATCAACACGGTAATCGGAAAACTAATTACTCTGGCAAACGCCTTTAAATCGTTTACAGAGCTGATTATCGGTCAGAAATCCAGTAACAGTGCTTCCGGGCAGATTTCAGCTATTGGGAGTGCGGCAGCGGGCGCAAGCACCGGAATGGACAATGCGGCCAGCTCTGCGGACAATCTTTCGAAATCCAACAAAGGTGTGGCCAGCTCAGCAAAGAAAGCAGCTGAGAAAATGCGTGCCCTTATGGGCTTCGACCAGATCAATAAACTGGACAGTAATACATCCAGAGACAGTTCAACGCCAAGTTCTGGAAGCAGTATGGGAACGTCTGGCATCGGCGGAACTGGAGTTGATTTTGGAAATCTGTCCCGGGGAGAAACTGTCATAGATAAAACAGACAAAAAGATGTCCGGGTTGTTAAAACGCTGCAAAGAGCTGGCAGCAGTATTCAAAAAAGGCTTTAAGATAGGATTTGGTGATTCTGAAAAGAGAATCAGTTCCATTACGGAAAATATTAAGAATATCGGGAAAACTCTGAAAGAAATATTTACAGATCCGGATGTTGTGAAAGCAGCAAATGATTGTGCCAATTCTCTTGCGCTGTCGTTTGGAAAGATGATAGGTTCATTTGCCAGTATTGGAATAACGATTGCGTCCAATCTTACTGGCGGGATTGAAGGATACCTTTCTAAAAGCAGTAGCTATATACGAGGTAAATTAGTGTCTCTGTTCAATATTGCAGGAGACATTGCATCACTTGCCGGGGATTTCTGGACGGCATTTTCTGATATATTTTCTGTATTCGCTGGATCAGAGGGACAGGGGATTACGGCAGATATTATTGGAATATTTGCTGATGGCTTCCTTGGCGCAGCTGAGGTTGGAGCACAGTTCATAAAGGACATTGAGAAGATTGTAGTTCTTCCTGTAGTTGAAAATTCACAGAAGATCAAACAGACAATAGAAAACACTCTGGGTTCGATCCAAATCGTTTTAGATACATTGCACCAGGCTGTAGTTGATACTTTTGCAAAGATTTCAGAGGTATACATTGCTTATGTAAGCCCATTTATAACTTCAATAGCTGAGGGAATATCCAGTATCGTTGAAACGTTTCTTGATGGTTGGAATACATATATTTCTCCCGTTCTGGATAATCTGGCAGAAAAGTTTTCAACAGTATGGCAGCAGCATATCCAGCCAGCACTGGATGGGATTATTGTCCTGGTTGGAAAAGTGTTTGAAAATTTACAGGCACTTTGGGAGAATTTGCTGCAGCCTTTAATCGAATGGATCATTGAAAACATTATGCCGATTATCGGTCCGATATTGGAGAAGATTGGAGATCTGTTTCTGGATCTGCTTGCAGTGGCTGGTGATGTGATTACTGGAATAACAAAAGTCTTAAGTGGTTTCATTGATTTTTGCACAGGGGCTTTTACAGGCGACTTTTCAAAATGTTTCCAGGGATTAAACGAAATTCTGGATGGCTTTAAGCAGATCGCAAGTTCTGTCTTTAAGTTCTTGCAGGAGAATGTATTTAAGCCATTAGATGATTTTGTTGGAAATGTGTTTGCAACTGACTGGTCAAAACATTTCGGAGTTCTGGGCGGAATACTTGACGGATTTTTAAAAAGCGGAAGAGATACTATCCGGGATATTCAGAAAGTATTTAGTGGACTTAATGATTTTGTGTCCGGAGTTTTTTCTGGAAATTGGGAAAAGGCTTGGAATGGAATAAAGGATATTTTTGTTGGCGTATTTAATGGATTAACAGACATTGCAAGAACACCAATTAATGCAATTATAGGCGGATTTAACAGTGTTCTTGGAATTGTAAACGGCCTTATCAATAAAGTGAATAATATTCGCTTTAAAATCACGGTTCCCGACTGGATTCCTGGGATTGGAGGAAACTGGTGGGGATTTAATGGATTTAATATCCCAACTATAGGAACAATCCCAATGCTTGCTAACGGTGGTTTCGTGAAGGCAAACACGCCTCAGCTTGCAATGATTGGTGATAACCGGCACCAGGGCGAGATTGTTTCCCCAGAGGACAAGCTTCAGGAGATGGCGTTAAAGGCAGCTTCCATGGCAGGTGGAAATATTTCCCGGGAAGAATTGGAAAGCATTATTAACCGTGCGGTTATGAGGATTGTAGCGGCACTTTCTGAGCTAGTTTTCTATATGGATTCCAATCAGGTTGCAACGGCTGTCAGAAATGCGCAGGCAGCAAACGACACCAGATATAATACGGTGGAGGTGAGATAAATGGCTGATGTTTTTACTGATGGTTCCAGCAAAAAGAAAATCCTGTGGTCCGGGAGCGTAGTACTCCCGGCTCCTGTGTCGTTAAGCGTGAACGACGAACTGATCTGGACATCTGATACAGGACGAACTCTTTCAGGACGTATGGTTGGAGATGTAATTGCTGAAAAGAAAAATTTATCAATCAAGTGGGGATTTCTTACAGAAGGATCTGTAAAACTGATAAAGAACACGCTTGTTGCCGGATATTTCCCTTTTTCTTTCCATGATTGCGGTGTAGACATCACGATAGAATCATATCGGGGAACACTGAGTAAGGAACACCTGGGAGACATTGGAGACGGGGAATATTGGTATAAGTCGGTATCTGTAGATATTATTCAGAGGTAGCAGAATGATTAACGCATCAAATGTCTATAAAGAGGCAATCAAGAAAAATAGAATATTACATCATAGAGTAGAAATTCAGTTTCAGGATGGCAGTTCCAAAACGGTAGAGGATATGGAACTGCTTTTATTTCAGATTTTGGATAATACGTCTGGGCAGAACAGCTTTGACCTTGGCTCCGCCATTGCCAAGCAATTGAATATAAAACTGAGTAATATCGATGGCAAATTTACTGGCGTGGATTTTGACGGAGCTACGATAAAAGCAATTATAGGCTTAGAACTCCCGGATGGGACAACAGAGTGGCTGGATAGGGGAATTTATACTGCGGAACCTGGTGAAGACACTGGATCTGTTATAGCCGTAAAAGCATATGACAATATGATTAGATTTGACAAGCCATATTCGTTGAGTAAATTGTCTTATCCGGCTACCTTGGGACAAATCGTACAAGATGCTTGCAGCTGCTGTGGGGTGCGCCTGTCAGGAGATTCGGCCAATTTTGATAATAGTGGGTATGTTGTTAACAGAAGGCCGAATGAGGACAGTCTGAATTTTAGAGACATTTTATGCTTTGTTGGACAGATTGCATGTAAATTCAGCAGAATCAATGCGGATGGAACTTTGTCCCTCAGATGGTACGATACAGACCTGTTGGAAGCTTCCTGGATAAAGGAAGGAATAATAGTAGTTCCAGGAAATAGCAATAAGATCGATGTTGACAATAGCAGGCTTATCCAGATAACAGAATGGAAAAATGGCAGCCTATTGTCAACAGATGACGTTGTGATTACCGGAATAAAAGTAAACGAGGAGAACGAAGGGGGAAGAGAAAACTCCTCGTTATGTGGAACAGGAGAATATGCCCTGGAGATTAGTGGAAACAAATTGGTTCAGGGGAATGGTGAAACTGTAGCTTTATACTTGGGAGAAAAAATCAACGGCTTGCGTTTTAGGCCATTATCCATCAATTGCCAGAGTGATCCAGTTAGGGAAGCTGGTGATGTTGGATTAATTGTGGACCTGAAGGGCAATTATTATAAAACTGTTTTCACTGGAGTAACGTATACTGCGAATGCAGATCAGACACTGTTTTGTGGAGCCGAGACGCCGACCAAAAGATCGGCAACCAGATTTAGTGAAGAAACAAAAGTTTACAAAGATTTAAGGGCAGTCTGGTCGAAACAAAAAACGGAAATAGACAAAGCCTTTGATGATCTGAAGAAAGCAATGGACGAGACGCAGGGACTTTTCCCGGTTTCTGTGAAGCAGGAGGATGGCAGCAGTATTTTATATCTGTGTGATAAGCCCACTTTGGAAGAATCCCGGGTTGTGATCAAACTGAACCGGGAAGGGTGGGGAATGTCCACGGATGGCGGAAATACCTGGAATGTTGGCGCCCTGGTGGATGGCACTACCATTACGAAAATCCTTGATGCAGTGGGGATTAACGCGAACTGGCTGAAGACTGGACGAATTGAAATCATGGACGATGATGGAAATGTCATTTTTGAAGCTGACATTGACAAGAAGTCTGTTTCTATGAATCCGGATAGCGTCCACATTGGGGACAAGACTATTTCGGAAGTTCTGAGTGATAATAAGAACATGACCATGCTCTTGTCTGATGATTACCAGGGGATCCCGGTCGATTCGGACGGAAACTATAAGACCTTCCCCACTGGGATCACGACCACAGCTACGGTCATGTACGGCTCAAATGACATTTCTAAGGATTGTACCTACACGGTTACCACATCATCAGGTGTGACTGGAAGCTGGGATAAAAATTCCCGGACCTATACAGTGACCGGGCTTACAACGGATAAAGGCTGGGTGACGATCCGCGCCACCTATCTGTCAACTGTCTCGGTGTCTAAGAAATTCAATCTTTCCAAGAGTTATGCTGGAAAAGATGGCGCAGATGGTGATCCAGGGGAAATGTACTATTTGAAAAGCTCCAATACCGTCATAAAGCGTGGGGCTGACGGACTTTTGTATCCGGACAGTATTACTTTTTCCGGATATAGAAGCGGGACTGGTGGAAGGCCGCCTTATGCAGGGCGCTTTGTGATAGAGGAGACGGCAGACGGGAACACCTGGAAAACAGTCTACACATCATCCACAGACGAGGCAGAGGTAACCCATCTGCTGTATTCGGCTATCGCTGCCCTAAATGGAAAGCTGCTGACTACAAGGAGTGGGAAGTTCCTGGCAGTGCCAAGGGATTTTGTGGAGCTGAGAGTATCTCTGTATGCTGCAGGCGGCACCACCCAGCTGATTGACAGGCTGAGCATTCCCCTGGTGGTAGATATGGCAGCTTTGACGCATGAGGATATTTTTAACCTGCTTACAGACGATGGCAGGATCAAAGGTATCTATAAGGAAGGCAACCAGTTATACATCAATGCAACCTATATCAGATCGTTGCATGTAACCGGTGACCAGGTGGATGCTAAGAAGCTGAAGGTTGTGAACAAGGATGGATCCGTTACCCTGTATATTGATGAGGATGGAAATGTGGAGATGAAGGTCAGCAGCTTTTCCATCCAGGGAAAAACAGTTGATGATATCGCTTCCACTGTTGCTACTTCAATAGCGGAAAAAAAGGCAAGCAATGCAGTCAAGGGACAGACACAGGAGGATATTTTTAACAAGCTGAGTAAAAACGGTACGATCAAGAGCGTTACCATGGTAAATGGGGAGCTTTACATATCCTTTGATTTCGCCCAGGGCGGTACCTTGAAGCTTGGCGGTGCTAATAATGGAAACGGCCTGCTGTCTATCCTGGATGCATCCGGGAACGAAATCGGATACATTAACAACACAGGTGTACATTTTAACCAAGGTGAGTTTTCCGGGACTGTAACTGCCGGAACTGGCGCAATTGCCGGCTGGAAGATCATTTCCGATTATTTAGAGTCAGATGACGGCAGCATCCGTCTTTATAAGGATGGCCGGATCGTATTCGGCGGAGATGCCGTGTTATCTGCTAACGGGCGGACTCCGATGGTGAAGTATGGGTTAAGTATATATACCCAAAGAAGAACTACGAAAGCTGACGATGGAACAGAATTTTATGACGGATCCGGGGAACTTAATATATATGGTTTGGGTTCTACCTCTTCTGCAAATACCCTGGCATTAAATATGAATAACTATTCCGTTGGTTATGTGGCCAGCTCATCTATGCGCTATAAGACCATTGGAAAAACGGTTCAAGAGGAAGAGTTAGAAGAACTTTACCGGATTAAGGTTATCTGGGCGAAATACAAGGATGATTATCTGTCTGAGCATGATGAGCGCTATGGTAAAGAAATGCCAATGTTCCTGGCAGAGGACATTGACCGCAGATTTCCATTAGCTGTTGACCATAATGAAAAAGGCAAAGCTGAAAACTGGAATTACCGTATTATGATCCCCTGCATGTTTGCCATGCTGAAAAACGACCATGAGAAGGTTCTGGCATTGCAGTCAGATAATCAGATATTACTTTCTAAAATTAATGCTTTATCAGCAGAGGTAGAGCAGTTAAAAGAACTTATCAACAATATTTCACGAAAGGAATGAAAAAAATGAGTGTAAAAACAGTACAGGCTATTGTGAATAGCCAGACAGTGAATTTAAGCTATAACAGTTCCACTGGAAGATATGAGGCTACTATTACAGCACCTGGTAAGTCAAGCTACTCTCAGTCCGGACATTATTACGGTGTGACAGTCAGGGCTACAGATGATGCAAACAATACTGCTACGGTGGATGCCAGTCATTCCACCTTGGGAGGTTCCCTGCAGTTAAAGGTTAAGGAAAGAGTTGCGCCAGTTATTGCAATTACCTATCCTACAGCCAGTGCACTGATTACAAATAATAAACCAGGCATCACCTGGACCGTGACTGATGACGATTCCGGTGTAAATCCGTCAACTATTGGCGTTACCATTGATTCTGGAAGCAAGATCACAGGGGATAGTATTTCTAAGACTGCAATTTCCGGCGGCTATAAATGTACTTATACCCCTGATACGGCACTTGCCGATGGTAGTCATACGATCAAGATTGATGCATCTGATTATGATGGAAATGCTGCTTCCCAGAAGAGTGTGACCTTTAAGATCGATACTGTACCGCCGACACTTTCTGTTACATCTCCGGTAGATGGATTTGTAACAAATCAGGCAGCTTGTAACGTTCAGGGTACTACCAATGATCTTACCTCCAGCCCGGTATCTGTTACAGTTAAGCTTAACAACGGCAATGCAGAGGCGGCAACTGTTGCTTCCAATGGTTCCTGGTCTAAGGTTGTAACATTGGTTGAAGGCTCCAATACTATTACTATTGTAGCTACAGACAGTGCCGGAAAGAGTACCACTGTGACCAGAACAGTGAAACTGGATACTAAGGCACCGGCAATTAAGGCTGTAACTATGACACCGAATCCGGTTGATGCTGGAAAAACCTTCGTAATCTCTGTTGAGGTTACCGACTGATAAGGTGGTGGAAGCATGGTAGTAATGCTTAAAGGAACTATCAACGGGCAGGATATCACGCTTACAAGAGCACAGGGGGACAGATGGGAAGCCATCGTCCCCGCAAGCCTTGACGGTGCTTTTGTGGTAGATCTGACAGCCATTGATGAAGCTGGAAATGTAGGATATACAGCAAAATATATCATTACAATAGATCTGGCATCTTTATGTGTACATATTGAGCCATGTCCATATTATGAGGAACTGTTGGAACCTGAATACTATGTAGAACTGATGGGAGGTTGTGGGTGTAATGACTGTACCGTTTGAGCTTGGAGAACAGAAGCATGTGAGATTGCGAGTCTGCTCTTGTAAAAATGAAAATTTTCTGATCACGGCAGCCTCCTATGAGCTGTATTACCGGGGTGCGAAGGAGCCAGAGGATACCGGACATTCGGAAATCCAGGAACACATTCTGGACACCCTCATACAGCCCAAAAAGAAAGGCATGTACAAGCTTCTGGTCATGTATGAAATACTGGACGAAAAGTTGATTGCAGAAGTAGAAGTGGCGGTGAAGTGATATGGCAAACATATTAATCAGCGATGTGAGGATGACACCGAACCCCGTTAATGCAGGGGCAAGCTTTGTCCTTTCGGTGAAGATCATTGACAAAGTATACGCATTGGTCACCAAAGATGGCAAGTACCTGATGACAAAGAATAATAAAGTAATTGAAAAAATTCCAAGAAAGGATTGAAGAAAAATGTCTGAATCTATACAAAGTACACTAATATCAGCTCTCCCAGCAGCTACCAAAGTATCGGATACGGATATCGTGGTATTGGAGAACGGCTCTACAACCCAGAAGATTACTATAGCGCAGTTGAAAGAGGCGCTAGGGATTAATGCACTAAACACGAATTGTATTGGTTCACATACAGCATATGTAGCATTTACATTATTAGGTGATTATTGGTGGGTTAGCTCTCCAATCCCGTGTTTTTGTGCAAATAAACGGAATATTACATTCGGTTCAAATATTAAAAATAAAACAGATAATGTAAATAGTGAAATTAGTCAAAGTTTGTTTGAAATAAGAAAATATAATGATTCATTTTATGTTTTAACTAATGACCAATCGGTTGCCGGATATATTTTTGGTTCATTGCACCCTAATCGAGTGTGGGAATTTCTTTATAATGTTAGCTGATAAATTATTCAGCAAGATTGGTGCCATCTATAAAGATGCAAAATATAACAGTTTTCTTTTTTGCAAATAGTGGAAACATCCATTGCTTTTTATCTGCGATGAGAATTGCTTAATGTCAAGAAATAGTTCCGTTAATTGATACTAAATATGTTTTTCCATTTTCTATTGAGGAATTAGCGTCAACATTTAAAACAACGCTCCAATGATTGAGTAATTCGCTACAACTAGACAGTGTAGCGTTGTACCATGAGTTGTTAAACACTTTTGCCGATGTTATATTAAGTTTATGTGCTTTATAGTGTTTTGGAATAATAATTACAAATCCCATTCCGTATACCATGAATCCTGGAACCCATCGGTCTTTAAAAGTGCCCTGACCAGTTGCCATTAAATTCGTGTTTTGCGACCTTCTTTCCTCCGGATGCTACAATAAAGCAGAAGGAGGAATAAGGTTATGGATATACGAAATACGATTATTAATAATGTATTGCTGGCGGTGCAATCTCTATTAGATGATCAGCAACTCCAGGCAGTACAGGATGCACTCTGTATTCAATTGAACAGTTACGAAGTGCAAGAGAGAAGCACAGAACTAACTGTAGTGGACAACGCTCCAGACAGTATGCTGGCAAAATATATAGCGACCAAGCGAATTGAGGGAAAAGCAGAATCTACTATCAAAAGGTACTACGATACGTGCTACATGATGATACATGAGATCTGCAAACCGTTGCATGAGATTACAACTTATGATCTTAGATATTACCTGGCAGTATATAAGGAACAACGGAAAATCAGCAATCGGACTCTGGATGGGATGCGCAGGTGCTTTAGCAGTTTTTTCTCCTGGCTTTCTGCCGAGGGGCTGATTGGGAAGAATCCATGTGCAGCACTGTCCCAAATCAAATATACGAAAGTAGTGAAAAAGCCCTACACGGCTACAGAAATGGAACGGTTAAAGCAGGCTTGCACATCAATCCGGAATCTTGCGCTGATAGAATTCCTCTATGCTTCAGGCTGCAGAGTCTCTGAAGTGGTACGGCTCAATCGAGACGATATTAATTTTCAAACCCGAGATGCTGTTGTTTTGGGAAAAGGAAGTAAAGAGAGGACAATTTATCTTACACCAGTAGCACTAATGCATCTGCAAGATTATCTGAATACACGGACAGATACGGATCCATGTCTGTTCGCCAGTGTAAGGACACCACATAAGAGATTGTCGAAAGCAGGGATTGAAAGAACACTAAAGAAGCTTGGGGAGAGTGCTAATGTTACAAATGTACATCCTCATAGATACAGGAGGACTTTAGCCACCAACCTTCTTGATCGGGGAGCAAATATACAAGATGTGGCAGCAGTCCTGGGACATGCTGATTTGAAGACTACCCAGGTATATTGTTACATCAGTCAGAGTAATGTGAGAGCGTCATACAATAAATATTCAGTATAAAGAGATAGAAAAAACCACTCCGGGGAGAACTCCGGAGTTAAAGCTATGCCCGCTGATAAAAGTATCAGGAAGGAAGTTTTTTGTTAGAAATCAGCAAAACACGAATTTTAAATTCTACAGTTCCTTATCTCAAATTGGATTAACAGCATCTGCAACATGGGATCAGATACTTACTAAATTAGCTGATGGTACTGGAATAAAATTTGCTGCATGGAAATCAGACTATCCTAATTTATCAAATCCATGCACAAGTAATAGGCAATCAATAACTGTTTGCAGATTATATTCAGGTTATTCTACTATAGAAGTGTGGGATATTGATAATAACGTTCGCCACTTTACAGCGCATAATGGAGATAACTATAGACCTTGGAAATCATACTAAAGCCACGTTACACTCTATGTTTTTAATGCTGTTGACAATCAGCTGCATTTACGTTTCTTTGTATATAATCTACAAGTATCAACAAATGTTGCCCAATCACTACTGTATTGCCATCTAACTGTATATGTTCAAGATGAAATTGCAAATTCCGGAAAGTTTAATTGAGCATAATAAGCAATACTTGGACATCTTGTTGAATTGGACTATATACTTTTATTTTCCCAGTAATACTTACGTCTCTTGCAACAACGCAACCAGCTATATTAGAACTTGCACCAATAAGAACAGGAAATGATATTTTATGTTCTGGCAGGTTTGGAAATGTATATTCTCTAACCACTCCTGCTGAACACGTTAAAACTTCATTCGTATACTTCGTGTTTTGCTGATTATTAATGCCATTTGAGCGTCCGAAGCTTCGAATACTGACATGACACTAATACACAAGCAAAGAAAGGAAAAATAAGATGAATGAACCAAGGGCAAGACCATAACTGGTCTTATTTTTTTACCATAAAATAATAATAGATAATAAGAAGGAGAACACATAAATGAAGGTGATTGATACGTATAATGCCATTGTTGGCGCTGCTGTTGCTGTATTGAGCTATATTTTTGGAGAACATTGGATCCTGTTTGCTCTGTTCCTGGCGTTCAATATTGCGGACTGGATCACCGGCTGGATGAAATCCCGCCTTGCACATAAAGAAAATTCCAAAGCCGGCTGGAAGGGAGTCCTGAAAAAACTGGCTTACTGGATCATGATTGCGGTAGCCTTTGGAGCATCTGCAGTGTTTGTGGAGATCGGAAAGACGCTCGGCGTTGATCTGGGAATCACAACATTGCTTGGCTTCTTTGTACTGGCATCCCTGTTGGTAAATGAGATCAGGTCTATTTGTGAGAATCTGGTGGAGATGGGAGTGGACGTCCCGAAGATCCTGATCAAGGGACTGGAAGTAGCCGACAAGGCAATCAATAAAGATGGGGAAGATATTGACGAGGGCGAGTGATCGCCCTCCTTTTTGAAAGGAGAATTTCAACATGAAATATTTTATCTGTGTAGGTCACGCGAACTATGGCGGTGGCGTCATCTCATCTGCAGATGGCACCAGCAAGGGTGGTGTGAACGAATATAAATACAACAAAGAATTGGCACCTTATGTGTGCAAATGGCTTAAGGCAGCAGGTCATGAGGCAACCCTGTGTATTGCTCCGGAAGGTCAGCTGCATTCCCTGAATGATGAAATCAAGTATTTCATTGAAGAAGAGCATAAACAGAACTATGATCTGTCCGTCCAGCTTCACCTGAATGCCTTTAATGGTTCTGCCTATGGCTGCGAAGCATACTGCTATAATGCAAACGGACTTCCGGAAGCCCAGCGGATCAGCGCGAAGCTTGGCACTGTCTGGCATGACAGAGGAGCTGAAGAACGTCCAGGTTTGTACTGGACCAGAAAGACCAAGGCAAAAGCTGTCCTGGTAGAATCTTTCTTCTGTGATAACAAGGACGATTATGCCAAAGCGAAAAAACTTGGCATGGATGCTCACGGCAAGCTGATCGCAGAGGGCATTTTGGGAAAAACAATCACAATTGCGCCGGCGCAACCGAAAGCAAAGTATTACATCCAGGCGGGAGCCTACGGAACAAAAGAAAATGCAGATGTGATGGTGAAAGTGCTTAAGAAAAAAGGATTTTCAGCAAGTATCCGCAAAGTAGCCGGCTCCGTCCCATACCGCGTCCAGGTTGGCATCTACAGAACAAAGAAGGCTGCCAATAAGGTGGTAAAGAAGCTGAAGACAGCAGGTTTCACAGTCCTTGTGAAGAACCTGTGATGTCGAATGCTGTCGTACTATCTCGCACGATAAAACTCGACAGATGAGGTAGAATCTGGTACAGTAAAACTGAACATGAGATTTCCCTTAGATAAGAAAAGCCCTTACAATCCCGCGAGTTGCCCCTCAGGAGAGTAAAGGCTTTTCTTCTTATATTATAAATCTTGCTTTATTTTTTCTGGAAAATGTGAGGGGCAAGAATCCTGCCCCTTAAGGGGCAAAATCTCTGCCCCTCGAGGGGCAAAAAAGGGGGCAGAGTTTTGACACACTTTATCTACCTCCTGAACATTCGGAGTCCAAAAAAGCCCGCAAAACAGGCGCTTTGCAGGCTTTTGACATTTCTTGATAAAATAAAAAAATGCGGAAGATGGGACTTGAACCCACACAAGCGCAATGCTTACAAGATCCTTAGTCTTGCTCGTCTGCCAGTTCCGACACTTCCGCATATCGCATTCATAGAGGAGAAACCTCTGCACGATAAAATATGAAATTGTGACTATTAAATAGTCATGCGGAAGATGGGACTTGAACCCACACGAGCGCAATGCTCACAAGATCCTTAGTCTTGCTCGTCTGCCAGTTCCGACACTTCCGCATATCGCGTTTCTCGGAGAAAGTTTTCTTTCTCGCTGCGACGGATATTAGTATAACAAAGGGGTATAGGATTGTCAACACATTTTTTGAAAAAAATTAAAAATTTTCAAGTTTTTTTTGAAAAAAAGAGGAATTTGAAATTTTGTGTAGAATATAATTAATAGGAGGAAGATTATCGGCTTACCTGTCAGTCTTTGGAGGATAGAAGATATATGAATATCAGAGAGAGCATGGAAGAAAGAGAACTGGAACTGCTGAGTCCTTATGCCGCATACAGTGGACGTTCCAGAGGAAGAGACCGGGAGGAAGAAGAGTGTGACGTCCGGACGGTTTACCAGAGAGACCGGGACAGGATCCTGCATAGCAAAGCTTTTCGCAGGATGAAGGATAAGACTCAGGTTTTTCTGGCTCCGGAAGGAGATCATTACAGGAACCGGCTGACGCACACTCTGGAAGTATCCCAGATTGCACGTACTATAGCCAAGGCACTTCGCCTGAATGAGGATCTTGTGGAGGCAATTGCACTGGGACACGACCTTGGTCACACGCCTTTCGGACATTCAGGAGAGACCGCACTTAATACCGTTCATCCTGAGGGCTTTGCCCACTACCGTCAGAGCGTCCGCGTGGTGGAAGTACTGGAGAAGAACGGAGACGGACTGAATCTTACCTGGGAGACAAGAGACGGAATCCTGAATCACCGTACCAGCGGTCATCCGTCCACTTTGGAGGGACAGGTAGTCCGCTTTTCTGATAAGATTGCTTATGTTCATCATGATATGGACGATGCACAGAGAGCGGGAATCATTACAGAGAATGATATTTCTGCCAGTCTCAGGGAGTTTCTTGGACAGACCACAAGAGAAAGACTGAATACATTTGTACATGATGTGATCGAGCACAGCATTGACCAGCCTTCCATTCAGATGTCTGCTCCTGTAGAGCAGGCACTCATGGATCTTCGATCAGAGATGTTCCAGAAAGTATATCTGAATCCCATCGCGAAGCGGGAAGAATCCAAGGCAATCAAAATGCTGACAGAACTATACGCCTATTACATAGATCACCCGGAAGCAATGTCCAGGGAGTACGTTGCTCTTATTGAGAAAAAGGGAGTTCCAAAAGACCGGGCGGTATGTGACTGGCTGTCAGGAATGACGGATCAGTATTCCATGAAGAAATTCAAGGAGATTTTCATACCAAGAGCTTGGGAGGTTTATTAGAACGTGGACAAAACTCTTGCAATGAGATATAATATTTGTTTACGCGAAAGATGTCGCATTTTCTTGGATATGCGGCATATTAAATCAAAGGAGGATAAGCATGCGCTATTCCGACGATATCATTGAAGAAGTGCGAATGAAAAATGATATTGTAGACGTGATATCCCAGTATGTAAGACTGACCAGAAGAGGAAGCTCCTATTTTGGTCTGTGTCCTTTTCATAATGAGAAGACCCCTTCCTTTTCCGTAACGCCGTCTAAGCAGATGTATTACTGCTTCGGCTGCGGAGCTGGAGGAAATGTATACAATTTTGTAATGCAATATGAGAATTATTCATTTGGAGAAGCACTTTCCCATCTGGCAGAGCGTGCCGGCGTGGAACTTCCCAAGATCGAATATTCCAAGGAGGCAAGGGCGAAAGCGGAGAAGCGCGCAACCTTGCTTGAAATCAATAAGAAAGCGGCTCAGTATTTTTATTACCAGCTGCGCCGTGAAGGTGGAAAAAATGCCCACGATTATCTTACAGGCAGAGGCCTCAGCGAAGAGACGATCAGGAAATTCGGCCTGGGATATTCAGATAAGTACAGTGATGACCTGTATAAATACTTGAAATCCCAGAATTACAGTGATGACCTTCTTCGGGAATCAGGTCTTTTCAATGTGGATGAACGCCAGGGCATGTATGACAAATTCTGGAATCGTGTTATTTTTCCAATCATGGATGTCAATAACAGGGTGATTGGATTTGGCGGGCGAGTGATGGGAGACGGCAAGCCCAAGTACCTGAATTCGCCAGAGACCCGTATTTTTGACAAGAGCCGTAATCTGTACGGATTGAATATAGCCAGAACCACCAGGAAAAATTACCTGATTCTGTGCGAGGGCTACATGGATGTAATCTCCATGCACCAGGCAGGATTTACCAATGCAGTGGCTTCTCTGGGAACGGCGCTTACATCCGGACATGCCAGTCTGGTGAAGAGGTATACACAGGAAGTGCTTCTTCTTTACGATAGTGATGAAGCTGGTGTAAAAGCCGCCTTGCGAGCCATTCCCATTCTACGGGAAGCCGGCGTGAATTCCAGAGTGGTGAATTTACGGCCTCACAAGGATCCTGATGAATTTATCAAAGCAGAAGGCGCAGAGGCTTTTGAGAAAAGGCTGGAGGCAGCTACGGACAGCTTTATGTTCCGGGTAAGTATTGCTTCCGGTGATTTTCCTATGGATGAGCCACAGGGACAGAACCGGTTTTTTGAGCGGTGTGCCCAGTATCTTCTGGAACTTTCTGATGAACTGGAGCGGAATCTGTATATTGAAGCAATTGTAAAAGAATACCGCAGATATGGAATCAGTGTGGAAGACCTTCGGAAGCGTGTAAACACCCTTGCTCTGAAGGGTACGCCTGCAGAGAAGCGTATCCAGCCAAAATCCGGCGGCTCTCCAATGAGAAAAAAGGAGAGCGCGGCAGATAAATCCCAGAAGCTGATGCTTACCTGGCTGGTTACCTATCCGGCAATTTTTGATACTGTGGAGAAATATCTTTCCCCTTCAGATTTTGTAGTTCCTCTTTATAAAGAGGTGGCAGAAATGCTCTGGAAGCAGCACGAAGAGGGAGATGTGAATCCGGCCAGACTTCTGAATGCTTTTACAGACAGTGAAGAGCAGAAAGAGGTGGCCTCTCTCTTTAATGCCACGATCCACCTTGAGACAAAGGAGGAACAGCAGAGAGCATTTTCCGATGCTTTGATCCGCATTAAACAGGAGAGTCTGGCGGAGAAAAATAAAAACTGGGATCCTGCAGATATGGGGGCTTTACAGGAGCTTGTAAAGGCCAAGAAGGATCTGGAGGAGCTTGGAAGAAAAAGGCAGCAATTGCATATTTCTTTTGAATAAGGATAAAATATTAACACTATATGGAGGTTAGAGTACCTATGGAAATGAATATGGGCAAATTCAGTGAGAAACTGGTGGGACTTCTGGAGCTTGCAAAAAAGAAGAAAAACGTACTGGAATATCAGGAAATTAGTGATTATTTCAAAGACCAGCCACTGGATGCGGAACAGATGGACAAGATCTTCGATTTCCTTGAGGCAAGTGGGGTAGATGTGCTGCGTATCACAGAGAACAGTGCAGATGACCTTATGCTGGACGATGACATGGATATTGATGGCCTGGACGATGAGGAAGAAGTAGAGCTGGACAAGATCGATCTTTCTGTTCCGGAAGGTGTGAGCATTGAGGATCCGGTTCGTATGTATCTGAAAGAAATTGGTAAAGTTCCGCTTCTTTCAGCAGAAGAAGAAATCGAGCTTGCAAAGAAAATGGAACAGGGCGACGAAAATGCCAAGAAGCGTCTGGCAGAAGCCAACCTTCGTCTTGTTGTCAGCATTGCAAAGCGTTATGTAGGACGTGGAATGCTTTTTCTGGATCTGATTCAGGAAGGTAACCTTGGTCTTATCAAGGCTGTCGAAAAATTTGATTACCGAAAGGGTTACAAGTTCAGTACCTATGCTACCTGGTGGATCCGTCAGGCTATCACAAGAGCCATTGCAGACCAGGCGCGTACCATTCGTATTCCGGTTCATATGGTTGAGACGATCAACAAGCTGATCCGCGTTTCCAGACAGTTACTCCAGGAGCTTGGACGTGAACCTACTCCGGAGGAAATCGCGGAAGAGATGGACATGCCGGTTGACCGCGTGCGTGAGATCCTGAAGATTTCCCAGGAGCCGGTTTCTCTGGAGACCCCTATTGGTGAAGAGGAGGACAGCCATCTTGGAGATTTCATCCAGGATGACAATGTTCCGGTTCCGGCTGATGCTGCAGCATTTACTCTTTTGAAGGAACAGCTGGTAGAAGTTCTTGGCACTCTTACTGAGAGAGAACAGAAGGTTCTTCGCCTTCGTTTCGGGCTTGATGATGGACGTGCAAGAACACTTGAGGAAGTTGGCAAGGAGTTTAATGTTACCAGAGAGCGTATCCGTCAGATTGAGGCAAAGGCTCTTCGTAAGCTCCGTCACCCAAGCCGCAGCCGCAAGCTGAAGGATTATCTGGATTAAGGAGAGGACTATGCAGTTATCCTTACGACTGTCTGCAATCGCAGACCTGGTGACAGAAGGAAACCGGCTGGTAGATGTGGGATGCGATCATGGATATCTGCCGGTATACCTGATACAGCAGAAAAAAATTCCATCCGCCATTGCAATGGATGTGCGAAAAGGGCCACTTTCCAGGGCACAGGAACATATCCGGCAGTATGGACTGGAGGAATACATACAGACCCGGCTCTCAGACGGACTTGAAGGCTTGAAAGCCGGAGAGGGTGACACCCTTGTGATCGCAGGTATGGGCGGTCCCCTTATGGAAAGGATTCTCACAGATGGCAGGTCTGTGAGAAATTCTTTCTCTGAGCTGATTTTACAGCCACAGTCCGACATTCCCCATTTTCGCAGATTTATCCAGTCTGAAGGCTGGGAGATCACAGAAGAGAAAATGGTGGAAGAGGATGGGAAATTTTATCCCATGATGCGGGTGGTGCCTGGGGAAAATGTTCACAGCAGTTTGAAACTTAACGTGGATTCTTTCCCAAAAAATACGTCTGTGAAAGCTGCTTCTTCTGAGAACCTACATGCTGATGAATGGGCAGAAATGCCGGAAAATCCAGCTGCTTACACCTTGGAGGAAGCCTTTGGCAAATATCTTCTTCAGGAAAAGAACCAGGTGCTTTACCATTATCTTCAGCGGGAATCCCGGATCCGCTCCCAGATTCTGGACCAATTGGAAACGGCACCGAAGGCAGAGGCAGTTACTGCCCGCATTTTGGAAGTAAAGGAGGAGGCGCAGCTGATCGCTGCTGCGCTGGCAGAATATGAAGGTTAAAGAACTGACAGAATGGCTGGGAGGAAATTTTCCGGCAGCAGTTGCAGAGGACTGGGATAATGTGGGACTTCTTACAGGAGATGACGAGAGTGAAGTAAAACATGTTTTTCTTGCCCTTGATCTTACCGAAGCAGTGTTAGACGAGGCTATCCGGGCTGACGCTGACATGATCGTTACCCACCATCCTATGATCTTTTCCGGTATTAAGAAGATTAACAATCATAGCTTTACAGGACGGAAGATTATCAGTCTGGTGCGCCATGGAATATCTTATTATGCGATGCATACCAACTATGATATTCTGGGAATGGCAGATTTAAGTGCCAGATATCTGGAACTGTCAGATACGAAAGTACTTTGTGCCACCGGGGAAAAAGACGGGGAGACCATTGGCTTTGGGCGTGTGGGAAATCTGCCTTGTGAGATGACTTTAAAGGAGTACGCCCTTCTTGTAAAAAAGAATCTGAAGCTTTCAGATGTGAAAGTGTACGGAAATCTGGAACAGACTGTGAAAACAGCTGCCATATGTACCGGCTCTGGTAAAAGCATGATCCAGGATGTGCTTGCTGCCGGGGCAGATGTATATGTGACAGGTGATATTGATCATCATACTGGAATTGAAACCGTTGCCCAGGGGCTTGCAATCATTGATGCAGGCCATTACGGTACGGAATATATTTTTATGGAAGATATGAAGGAAAGACTGGCAAAAGCGTTTCCGGAGCTTACAGTTAGCTGCGCAAAGGTGAGAAGCCCGTATACGATATTATAAGGTTAAGACCTGGTGTGGATGGGCGTGATGGTGTTCGCCCGCCCGGAGATAAAATGAGTTGTCAGAATAATATTGTCTGGTTTTGGAAAATGTGATTTATGTTTAGCCTAATTGATCTTTCAGATCAGAAAAGGAGATTTTATGGATCATGCAGTGAAACTTACAATCAATGGGGAAACCAGAGAGTTTCCCATGGGAATTACCTATAAAGAAGTTGTAAAAGAGTACGAAAAGACCAGCCCGGCCCCTGTTATTCTTGTAATTGCAGGAGGCAAGATCTGTGAGCTTCATAAAAAAGCGGAACGGGACGGTGAAGTCCGGCTGGTCACCACAAAAGACAGCATTGGAAATAAAACCTATAAGCGAACTGCATGTCTGGTGCTTTTAAAGGCAATTTACGATCTTGCAGGCAAAGAAAAAGTAGATAAAGTGGTGCTTCATTATTCTGTAGGAAGCGGTTTTTACTTTACCATGGAAGGAGAACAGAAGCTGGATCAGGCATTTCTTGACCAGGTAAAGAAGCGGATGACAGAGCTGGTGAAGCAGAAAATCCCGGTGAAGAAACGAAGTGTAGGAACGGATGAAGCAATTGCACTTTTTCATCATCACAGAATGTATGATAAAGAGAAGCTGTTCCGCTATCGCAGGGTTTCCAGGGTGAATATTTATAGCATAGAGAATTTCGAGGACTATTTTTACGGGGCAATGGCTTACGATACCGGCTATGTGCCATATTTTGACCTGAAGCTGTATGATGAAGGCTTTGTGCTGATTCTGCCGGAGGCTAAGGCTCCGGATGTGCTTCCGGAATTCCAGCCCCAGGAGAAGATCTTCCAGGTGCAGAAGGATTCTGAAGAGTGGGGCAGAAAGCTGGAAATCTCCACAGTAGGTGAACTGAATGACCAGATCGTTTCCCAGGGGATACAGAAGATCCTTCTTATGCAGGAGGCAATCCAGGAGTCTGGAATTGCCAGAATTGCAGAGCAGATCGTGGAGGCTGGAAACAAGAAGTTCGTCATGATCGCTGGTCCGTCCTCCTCTGGCAAGACTACCTTTTCCCACAGGCTTTCCATTCAGCTGGCAGCACATGGAATGAAGCCACATCCCATTGCTGTTGACAATTATTTTGTAAACAGAGAGCATACCCCGCTGGATGAATTCGGGGAAAAGGATTACGAGTGTCTGGAAGCCATTGATGTGGAGCAGTTCAACAAAGATATGCTGGCACTTCTTAATGGAGAGAGAGTAGAACTTCCGGTGTTTAACTTCAAGACCGGGCAGAGAGAATATAAAGGTGATTTTCTCCAGCTGGGGAAGGAAGACATCCTTGTTATTGAGGGAATCCACGGCTTGAACGACAAATTAAGCTATGCGCTTCCGAAGGAAAGCAAGTTCAAAATCTATATCAGTGCCCTCACCCAGTTGAACATTGATGAACACAACCGAATTCCTACCACAGATGGCAGGCTGATCCGCAGAATCGTTCGGGATGCAAGAACCAGAGGAACCTCAGCCAGCGAGACCATTGCAAGATGGCCCTCTGTAAGACGCGGCGAGGAGAAAAATATTTTTCCATACCAGGAAGAAGCGGATGTTATGTTTAACTCGGCACTGATCTATGAACTGGCATGTCTGAAGGTATACGCAGAGCCTCTTCTCTTCGGAATTTCCAAAGAGGAGCCGGAATATCTGGAAGCAAACAGGCTGCTGAAATTTTTTGATTATTTTGTAGCTGTGCCAAGCGAGGAAGTGCCTAATAATTCCCTGTTAAGAGAATTTATAGGGGGAAGCTGTTTTAACACCTGATGATGCAGATGTGCTTGTAAGAAATTGAGGAGTATTTTATGAAAAAAAGTCGCAAAGGCTTTACATTGGCTGAGCTTTTGATCGTGGTTGCAATTATTGCGGTACTGGTGGCTGTTGCAATACCTGTTTTCGGAAGTCAGTTGGAAAAAAGCAGGGAAGCAGCAGACCTTGCAAATGTACGCGCTGCTTATGCAGAAGTGCTGACTGAGGCAAACATGGGAATCTATAATAAAGAGGTTATTGTCAATCTGAAACAGAAACAGTATGACTGGCAGTCAGCGGATGTAATTACAATTGGGGGGATCAGCCATTCGGTAAAAGAAGGCGATACGGATAACTGGATTGGAAAACCAGGAGCAGGTGGAACCTGTAAGGTTTCGTTTGACCAGAAAACGGGAACCAAATTTGTGTGGAGCGGGGATGGGACTTCTGCGTCAAATAGCTATGACATGAGTGAGGATTTCTTTGATGTATTAGAGAAGAGTGGCTGTCTGAAGGATGAGAAAATAAGCTCAAACAATGATTTTGAAATTGATTCGAAAGCAGCGGAGTTTTCAACTTTTGTCCCGAAAATTGAAAAAGTATTGGGCGAACAAAGCCTATTGAAGAATGGTACATGGGCGTTTCTGGGAAATGGAAATTCAGACAAAGCATCTGAAAGATATTTGTTCTGGACTTCATTTGATACCAATAAGGTGGGAGTTGGTAAGAAAATACCAATATTGATTCAAAGAGGAGATGGAAAATATTACGTCTCGAAATCTCTAACGGCAGAGAGAAAAAAAGGAAATGTAACATATGTGGCAATCTCCGATCACCTTTTTAATAAATGGGGGTATGAACGCGTTATTAAAGCAGGGGATGGTAAAGTGTATAACTCTCTGTCAGAAGCCTATGCTGCATATGAGAAGGTACTTGAAGGGTATAAAGACTTACCCCAGTAATTATTTACCGGGTTACTGCTTACTCCGTTTACCGTAATCTTAACAGGTTATACGACAGGGAGAAATGAGAAATAGTGCTTTACATCTTACCACAATAATGTTAAAATAGCACTTGCGCAAGCAGGCCAGGTGATCGCGGCTGGACAGACGAAAGGGTTCAGACGAGGAAAGTCCGGGCTTCACAGGGCAGGATGCCGGATAACGTCCGGTGGAGGCGACTCCCAGACCAGTGCAACAGAAATAAACCGCCATGGCTTGCCATGGTAAGGGTGGAAAGGCAGTGTAAGAGACTACCGCCGTCCTGGTAACAGGCCGGGCACATGTAAACTCCATTCGAAGCAAGACCGAGCAGAAAGCGATACGGCGGCCCGTCGTGCTTTCAGGTAGGTCGCTTGAGCCTTTCGGCAACGGAAGGCCTAGACAGATGATCACTCAACGACATAACCCGGCTTATCGGTCTGCTTGCGTATTTAAGAATCAAATTGTATGATACATATAATATGATATTTAACCTGAGAAGGTTCAGTTCTGCTGGATTTTCCCAGGTTTTTGCTTTATTGGAAATTACTCCGTAATGTTCCGATAAAGCAAAAAACGCTCCGCGAGGATGCGACCAGATGGACAGGAAATTTTACCGGAAATTTCTGTTACAAAAAAAGTGGAAGCTGTATTCAGCTTCCACAATAAAATATCAATATTGTTATAAAAACAATGATTTGCAGAGACGAATTATTTATTTCTGTGACCGGAGTATTTCTCCTCACAATATTTACATCTGTAAACCTCATTCTCCTCATCTGCCAGAACAAACACCTGATCCAGTCCCTGCTCGATGGAAGTGATACAGCGGGGATTCTTACATCTGATCACGTTTACAACCTGCTTCGGAAGACGAAGGTCTTTTTTCTCAACGATCTTCTCATCCTTAATAATATTTACGGTGATATTGTGATCAATGAAACCAAGGATATCCAGATCCAGATCTTCAATCGGGCACTCAACCTTGATGATGTCCTTTTTGCCCATCTTATTGCTCTTTGCGTTCTTGATGATCGCAACAGTACAGTCAAGCTTGTCAAGCTTCAGGTCATGATAAATAGTCATAGCCTTGCCGGCCTTGATATGGTCTAATACGAAACCTTCACGAAGTGCTCCAACATTTAACATGGCAGTTCCACCTCCAATAATGTAAGAATCAGGGCCATACGAACATATACACCGTACTGGGCCTGTTTAAAGTATGCAGCTCTCGGATCGCTGTCCACTTCAACAGAAATTTCGTTAACACGTGGAAGCGGATGAAGAATGTACATGTCATCCTTTGCAAGGGAAAGTTTCTGCTTGTCCAGTATGTAGAAATCTTTCATACGAACATAGTCTTCCTCGTTGAAGAAACGCTCCTTCTGAACACGTGTCATGTAAAGAATATCAAGCTCCGGAATAGCATCCTCCAGACGTTCTACTTCTAGGAACTCGATGTTGTTCTTTTTCAGTACGTCTTCACGGATATAGCTGGGAATACGAAGCTCTTCCGGAGAGATCAGTACAAATTTAACATTGTTGTAACGAACCAGCGCCTCGATCAGAGAGTGAACGGTACGTCCGAATTTCAGATCTCCGCACAGACCGATGGTAATGTTGTCAAGACGCCCCTTTAAGGAACGGATGGTAAGTAAGTCTGTAAGAGTCTGGGTTGGATGCTGATGACCACCGTCACCGGCATTGATAACAGGAATATTAGAAACCATAGAAGCTACCAGCGGAGCACCTTCTTTGGGATGACGCATAGCACAGATATCTGCATAGCAGGAAACAACACGAATGGTATCGGCAACAGTTTCCCCCTTCGCTGCGGAACTGGAATCTGCAGATGAGAAACCAAGAACCTTACCGCCAAGGTTCATCATAGCAGCTTCAAAACTGAGACGGGTGCGGGTACTTGGCTCATAGAAAAGTGTGGCAAGTCGTTTATCGTCACAGGTATGTGCGTATTTTTTGGGGTTTTTCTCAATATCGCTGGCAAGATCCAGAAGCTTCTCAAGCTCCGGAACACTAAGGTCCAGCGGACTCATTAAGTGTCTCATGATATACCTCCGTTATGAGTGTGTGGTTTTGGGGTAGAGTGTTACGGTTCACGAAAACTCTTTCAAAAAGGTTCTTCTGTGAGTGGTAACGCAAAATCTCTTCGACCTATCATATACTACTTGGAATGATTTTTCAAGAAGATTTTGTAAGTATTTTTTCGAAAAACAATCCAGTGAGAAACCAGACCGGGAGATAGTCCAGACGGATGACTCCTTTGTACTGATGGGGCACTCCGGAATAGTCCCAGGGGCACATGTGAAAAGCCTGCAGGATAGAACCGCTGGTAAATTCTGCCAGGTAAAATCCGGCAGTATAAAGGGAGCCTCGCAGAAGTGCCGGAAGGCTTTTCAGCTTTTTGTATACAGGCAGAATCAGGGATGCACAGCCATAAATGGGAAACATAAGAAGAGAGGTAGTCCCTTTCATGGACGCATCTCCCCGGAGCAGGGAATGGAGCCCGGTCCAGAGAATCTCCAGACACAAGCCGGTAAAACCACAGAAGAGAAAAGGGTATTTTTTCATATGCTTGGTCTCCTTGGGTAAAATGATAAAAATAACATTCCCATTCTTGCTAAATTTATGCTGCAAGGTTATAATGGAGAGAAAAAGATATTTGATAAACGAGGAGCTTTTATTATGAACTATCAGGAATGCCGTGCATATATCGATGATTCGGCGAAATACGGTTCCGTGCTGGGACTTGATAATATGCGTGAAATGCTGGACAGGCTTGGAAATCCTCAGGATGCAGTTCCTTATGTCCACGTAGCCGGAACCAATGGAAAGGGTTCCGTGATTGCTTATTTATACACCACCCTTACCCGGGTAGGCTATAAAGTGGGCAGATACATATCCCCAACTCTTTATTCTTACAGAGAACGTCTTGAGATTGCCGGCGAGAAGATCTCACAGGAAGATTTTGCAAAGTATGTGACAGAAATTTCCAGGTCAATTGACCAGATGACAGCGGTTGGCATGAATCATCCTACCCCTTTTGAGATTGAGACTGCAGCAGCGTTTTTGTATTTTAAGGAAGAAAATTGTGATCTGGTCCTTCTGGAGACCGGAATGGGCGGCAATCTGGATGCCACCAATATTGTGAAGAATACCAAACTGGCTGTGCTGGTTTCCATCAGCATGGATCATATGTCATTTCTTGGAAATACCCTTGGAGAAATCGCAGAGAAGAAGGCTGGAATTATCAAACCTGGCTGCCGGGTTGTGACCACAAAGCAGAAGCCGGAAGCGGCACAGGTGATTGCAGATACCTGCAACAAGCTTCATGTACCCTGTGTGGTATCTGACCCTGATGAGGCTGTTTTGGAAAAAGAGAGCGTATTCGGTCAGACCTTTTCTTATAAAGGAGAGGAATTTGCAATTTCCCTTGCCGGTGTTTACCAGAAAGAAAATGCAGTGCTGGCATTAAACGCCCTTGAAGAACTGGACAGACTTGGCTGGACTACTACCATGGAACAGCGGAAGGACGGTCTTCTCCACACAAGCTGGAAGGGAAGATTTACGGTTATCAATAAAAAGCCTCTTTTTATTGTAGACGGCGCCCACAATGCCGGAGCAGCCGACAAGATGGCAGAATCTATCCGACACTATTTTAATGGAAAAAAACTGATCTACATTATGGGTGTTTTTGCAGACAAGGAATATAAGATTGTCCTTGAAAAAACAGCTCATTTTGCGGAAAAAATCTATACCATAGAGACACCGGATAATCCCCGTGCACTGCCGGCAGAGGAACTGGCGAAGGCGGCAAGGGTATATAATTCCAGTGCCGAAAGTACAAAGAGCATAAAAGATGCTGTAGAAAAGGCGTTTTCCTGTGCAGGAGATGACGAGAACAGTGTGATTCTGGCATTTGGTTCACTTTCCTTTATTGGAGCGCTTACAGATGCGGTGGAAGAATATGTCGGATAAGTGTCAGGTACTGAAATGGCAGCGTGTTACTGGTCACGGAGTGAACAGTAATGGCAGTACATTGTGGAAATTGAAGTGTGCAGCAGCTGAATTTGCATGATTAAATACAAAAACTGGAGAGAAAACAATATGACAGATTTGCAGGAATGCAGACGAAAAATAGATGAAATTGACAATCAGATGGTGGAACTTTTTGAGAAGCGGATGAAGGTCTGCGAAGAGGTTGCAGAGTATAAGATCCATACCGGAAAGAAAGTGCTGGATCCGGAGAGAGAGCATGCCAAACTGGAAGAGATCAGGAAAAAAGCGCACGGTGAGTTCAACGAACTTGGAGCCCAGGAGCTTTTTCAGCAGATCATGGCCATCAGCAGAAAGCGTCAGTATCAGCTTCTCACCGAATATGGTCCGAAAGAAAAGGAAGACTTCCAAATGGTGGAGCAGCTTCCCAGAAATAATGTGACTGTTGTTTTCCAGGGGGTAGAGGGCGCCTACAGCTATGGAGCCATGCGCGCCTACTTTCAGGAAGACATTAAGAGCTATCATGTGAAGCTGTTCCGGGATGCCATGGAAGAAGTTGCAGCAGGAAGAGCAGATTACGCAGTCCTTCCTATTGAAAATTCCACAGCTGGGATTGTGACAGATATTTATGACCTTTTGACAGAATATAATCTGTTTATCGTGGGAGAGCAGATCCTGAAGGTTGAGCATGTGCTGCTTGGCCTGCAGGAGGCTGAGCTTTCCGATATTGCCGGGGTATATTCCCATCCTCAGGGGCTCGCCCAGTGTAAGGAATATCTGGAAGAGCATAGAGATTGGAAAACCACAGCAGTAACCAACACCGCCGCAGCGGCCAAAAAGGTCAGCGCAGATCAGGATAAGACTCACGCAGCGATTGCCAGCAGGGCTGCCGGAGAGATTTACAATCTGAAGGTTCTGGCAGAGAATATCTGCAAAAATGACAGCAATGTGACCAGATTTATTATTCTGGCAAAGAAACCGGTTTATGAGAATAACAGCTCCAGGATCAGTGTATGCTTCGAGGCACGTCATGCAAGCGGAACTCTTTACAATGTACTTTCCCATATGATCTATAATGGTCTGAATATGACCAAGATCGAGTCCCGGCCTATTCCGGGAAAAACCTGGGAATACCGTTTCTTCGTGGACTTCGAGGGAAATCTGCGGGACAGCGCGGTAAAGAATGCATTGCGGGGCATGGAAGCAGAGACTAGCTATTTGAAAATTCTGGGCAATTATTAAGATTATAGCTGCGAAGGCAGAGAGTGGCGGCAATTTCATTTATTGTTAAAATTAACCAAAGAATTTAAGAAGATTTTATCTGTTTTTAATATAAGAAAAGTAGAATGAAAAACGGTGCGAGTGCGTGAGCTTGTATATCCGAAAGTGTGCTGTTATGAATTGTGCGGACGGCAAAAAGGAGAAGAGACACGTAAATGCGTCATGGAATTGAGAGGAAACAAAAATGGCAAGAACAGAAGAATGTATCCTTTACCGCAATTTCGACAACGGTGAGGTACTGGACATAATGACATCACTGATGAACAACTATGAGGCTGGTGAAGAAGGCTTTGAGAATCGTAAAGAGGAATTTTTCCATATGGCAGGAAGCCTGGTGGAAATGGCAGGAATGTATGGGTTTTCCGGGAATCTGTGGCACACTTATCTGACGCAGCTTCTGGTCAATCACGAGAATGCATTCAGTACCGCTTCCGAGATCAGAGGGGCAGTGGAGGGAAGCATTAACCATCTGGCTCTTCATGATTTTGGAATTTTCAAAGAACTTTATGACTTTGATCTTGCTGTTTTTGACAGTGCGTTTGGAACAGACTGTGCTGATTTTCTCTGTAATTATGTGAATACAGGATGCAACAGCAAGGTATACAACCAGCGTATCTGCGACAGAATCTGTGATATGAGCAAAACACTGGCAGAGGCTTCTACAGTGGAAGAGTTTATGGCAGATATGGTGCAGTTCTACAAAGATTTCGGCGTAGGTAAGCTGGGATTGAACAAGGCATTTCGTATTGAGCATGGCAAGGATGGCAAGCCGGTGATCGCACCGATTACCAGAATCGCCCATGTGAATCTGGATGATCTGGTTGGATATGAAATCCCCAAGCAGAAGCTGATCGAGAACACGGAGGCTTTTGTAAGAGGAAGAAAGGCCAATAACTGCCTGCTTTTTGGTGATGCAGGAACTGGCAAATCTTCCAGCATCAAAGGTATCCTGAACCGTTATTATGACGAAGGACTTCGCATTATCGAGGTGTACAAGCACCAGTTTCAGGATCTGAATGATGTGATCGCACAGATCAAAAACCGTAATTACAAATTTATTCTTTATATGGATGATCTTTCCTTTGAGGAATTTGAAATCGAATATAAATATCTGAAAGCAGTGATCGAGGGCGGTCTTGAGAAAAAGCCGGACAACATCCTGATCTATGCAACCAGCAACAGACGTCATCTTGTTCGGGAGAAATCCGGGGATAAGCTGGAGGTGGCAGACGATGAAGATCTGCATTCCTCCGATACTGTGCAGGAGAAGCTTTCTCTGGTTTACCGTTTTGGCGTGCGGATTTATTTCGGTGCACCCAACAAGAAGGAATTCCAGAATATTGTTACTACACTTGCAGAGCGCTATGGTGTTACAATGCCTGCAGAGGAGCTTCTGACGAAGGCAAACGCCTGGGAGCTTTCTCACGGCGGTCTCACTGGAAGAACGGCGCAGCAGTTTATTGATCATGTTCTGGGAACAAGTGAGGAACAGTAAAAGATTACCAGAGATTATCTGAAATTTATGTCTGGAATGAAATAATCCTTGGCAGGAGGGAAAAACGTATGGCAGTGACCACATTTGCGGCAATTGATATCAGTTCTTATGAGATCACCATGAAAATTTTTGAATTTTCCAAAAAGGGTGGTTTCCGGACTGTGGACGATATCCGGTATCGTCTGAATCTTGGAGTAGGGGTATATTCCGGCGGAACCATGGAAGTGGATAAGGTAGATACTATTTGTGAAGTACTTAACGACTTTAAGAGGATCATGGCAGAGTACGGTGTGAAAGACTACCGCGCCTGTACCACAAGTGTTTTCCGTGAGATGAAGAATCCGCTGATTATCATTGAACAGATTTTCAGAAGAACCGGAATTCATGTGGAGGTTTTAAGCAATGCCGAGCAGCATTTTCTGGGCTATAAATCTATTGCGGCCATTGAGAATGGCTTTAAGAAAATGATCCAGAAAGGAACCGCTATTCTGGATGTGGGCGGTGGAAACCTGCAGATTTCCCTGTTTGACAAAGATGCGCTTGTAACCACCCAGAGCCTGAAAATGGGAAGCGTGCGTATCCGCCAACGTCTGAAGGAGCTGGAGAAAACCAATACGAATTATGCACAGCTGGTGGAGGAGTTTATCCGTAATGACCTGACCGGGTTTAAGCGTCTTTATCTGAAAGACCGCGAGATAAAGAATTTGATCCTTATGGGGGATTTTCTTACTGAGACTATTTTCCGTGAGGAGAGACAGGATAACATTATTACACGGGCTGAATTCGAGAAGCGGTATGAGAATACGGTTTATAAGACCGAGACTTCACTGTCAGAGGAAATGGATATTGATCCGGAGTATGCCGCTTTGATCGTGCCAACTATGGTTATCTGTAAAGATTTTATGGATCTTTTCAATGCAGAAGCGCTTTGGATGCCAGGTGTATCTCTTCTTGATGGCATTGCCTATGATTTCGGGGAAAAGAAGAATTTTATTAAGAGCGCACATAATTTTGAAAATGATATTCTGGTGGCAGCCAGAAACATTGCCAAACGTTATTCTACTGGAAAGGATCATATTAAGGGTACTACCGACCTTGCCCTGGCGATTTTTGACAGCATGAAGAAAGTTCACGGAATGGGAGACAGAGAGCGTCTGCTTCTTCAGATCGCAGTGCAGCTTCATGACTGTGGCAAATATATCAGTATGGGAGATGTGGCAGAGTGCTCCTATCAGATCATTATGGCTACGGAGATCATCGGACTTTCCACAGAAGAACGTCAGATCATTGCAAATGCGGTGCGCTACAATACCACAGAATTTGTTTATTACAGCGAGATCGCAGGAGAAGTCGGAATGGATCGTTCCGTATATCTTTTGATCGCCAAGCTGACTGCAATCCTTCGTATTGCAAATGCCATGGATCGCAGCCATTATCAGAAGGTAAAGAATATGAAGGCTATGCTGAAGGACAGAACTCTGCTTCTTACAGTTGATTCTGAGCAGGATATCTCCCTGGAACTTGGACTTCTTATGGATAAAGTTGAATTTTTTGAAGAGGTATTTGGTATCCGTCTGGTATTCAGACGTAAGAGAAAAGTGTGAGGAGGGGCACAATGGATCTGAAAAATTTTGAAAAACCGGAGTATTTTGTGAACAGGGAGTTGAGCTGGCTGAAGTTTGACGACCGTGTTCTTTCAGAAGCAAGAGATAAAAGTCTGCCATTGTTTGAAAGACTGAAATTTACCAGCATTGTATCTTCCAATCTGGATGAGTTTTACATGGTTCGTGTGGCTTCTCTGAAGGACCAGGTTCATGCCGGCTATGAGAAAACAGATATTGCAGGAATGGGACCAAAAGAGCAGCTGAAGGAGATCAGTGTCCAGACACATGAACTCGTCCGTTCCCAGTACAGCACTCTGAACCGTTCCCTTCTTCCGGCGCTGGAGAAGGTAGGACTTCACCTGGTGATGGAGCATGAGAAATTAAACGAAGAACAGCAGGAGTATGTGGACCGTTATTTCGAGGATAATGTTTATCCGGTTCTTACTCCTATGGCAATGGATTCTTCCAGACCTTTCCCGTTGATTCGAAATAAGACATTGAATATTGGCGCCTTGATTTCCAAGAAGGATAAGAAAAAGGGCAAGGATGTACTGGTATTTGCCACTGTCCAGGTGCCGTCTGTACTGCCGCGTGTGGTTGTCATTCCATCCGGGAATAAAGAGGACACTACTGTGATCCTTCTGGAGGAGATTATCGAGCGCAATATTGACAAGCTTTTCCTTGGATATGATGTGGTTTGTGCACATCCTTACCGTATTATGAGAAATGCGGATCTTTCCATAGATGAGGATGGGGCGGAGGATCTTCTGGTGGAAATCCAGAAGCAGCTGAAGAAGCGCCAGTGGGGTGAGGTGATCCGCCTGGAAGTGGAGGATAAAACGGACTCCAGACTTCTTGGCATTCTGAAAAAGGAATTTGACATTAAAGAAGAGGATATTTTCTATATTAACGGACCACTGGATCTTACCATGCTGATGAAGGTTTATGGACAGGATGGCTTTGATCAGTACAAAGAGCCGAAATATACCCCTGCTGTAGTGCCTGCATTTGCAGATACCAGTAAGGATATTTTCCAGGTGATCCGTGAGGGTGATGTGTTCTTACACCATCCATACATGAGCTTTGACCCGGTTGTAAATTTTGTACGCCAGGCGGCAAAGGATCCGGATGTACTTGCGATTAAGCAGACGTTGTACCGTGTCAGTGGAAATTCCCCGATCATTGCAGCACTTGCCCAGGCAGCGGAGAATGGCAAACAGGTTTCGGTTCTGGTAGAGCTGAAGGCACGTTTTGATGAGGAACACAATATTGTGTGGGCAAAAATGCTGGAAAAAGCAGGCTGTCATGTTATTTATGGTCTGGTTGGCCTGAAAACACACAGTAAGATTACTTTGGTGGTTCGCCGTGAGGACACCGGAATCCGCCGTTATGTCCATCTGGCAACTGGTAACTATAACGACTCTACTGCAAAGCTTTATACGGACTGCGGCATTTTTACCTGTGATGAGCGCTTCGGCGAGGATGCAACTGCAGTGTTTAACATGCTTTCCGGATATTCTGAGCCGAAGAACTGGAATCGTCTGATCGTGGCACCAATCTGGATGAAGGATCGTTTCCTGAAGCTGATCGAGAGAGAGGCAGAGCACGCGAAGAAAGGAATGCCGGCTATGATCGTAGCGAAGATGAACTCTCTTTGTGATCCGAAGATCATTGCAGCTCTTTATCATGCATCTTCCTGTGGCGTGCAGATTTACCTGCTGATCCGAGGTATCTGCTGTCTGAGAGTGGGAATCCCGGGTGTGAGCGAGAATATCCATGTACGTTCCATTGTAGGAAACTTCCTGGAGCACAGCCGTATTTTCTATTTCCACAATAATGGCAGTGACGAGATTTATATGGGAAGTGCGGACTGGATGCCTCGTAATCTGGACCGCCGTGTGGAGATTGTTTTCCCGGTCGAGGACGAGCAGATCAAGAATGAGATCAAGCATGTTCTGGATCTGGAGTTCCGTGATAATGTAAAAGCCCATATTCTTCAGCCTGATGGAACTTACGAGAAGCAGGACAAGAGAGGCAAGCTTCTGATCAATTCCCAGATGGAATTCTGCAGGGAGGCCACTGAGAAAGCAGAAGCGTTAAAGAAAAAAGAAAAACATGAAAATTCCAGAGTCTTCATCCCGGCAGAACCGGCGGAGGATGTGGAAGAATAAGAAGTTGAAGTGAATTAGGAAAAATAAGGAAAGCCGCTGTATTGTGATGTGAGATTATAATACGGAGGCTTCCTTCGTTTGTTTGCAAAATTTAACCAAAATGTACTTGAAATAGAAGAAAGAATATTTTATTATTAAATTAGTCCAGTTTATCACGGTAAACCGGAAAAATATTTTAACGAAGGAGGAGCATTATGAGTAAGAAAATGTGGAAAAAGCTTTCTACACTTTTGCTTATGGTTGTTATGGTGTTGACTATGAGCCTTTCGGTCCAGGCAGCAGCCGTAAAAATGAATAAGGCAAAAGCAACCCTGTATCCAGGCCAAAAAGTTACACTCAAGGTTACAGGAACCAGTAAAAAAGCAAAATGGTCCAGCTCAAATGCAAAAGTAGCAAAAGTAAGCAAAGGTAAAGTTACCGCAGTGAAAAAAGGTAAGGCTACGATCAAAGCCAAAGTAGGAAAGAAGACCTACACCTGTAAGATTACGGTAAAAGCACCGGCTCTGAGCCAGAAAAAGCTGAATGTAACAGTTGGCTCAAAAGCAACTGTAAAGCTGCATGGAACAAAGATCAAATCTGTATCCAGCAGTAATAAGAAAGTTGCGACTGTTACCAAAAAAGGTGTGATCACAGGTAAAAAGACAGGAAAATGTACCGTTACATTTAAGGGTGCGAATGGAAAAAGCTACAAATGCACAGTAACTGTCAACGTAGCCCCAACTGCAACCCCGGCACCAACCGCAACTCCAGTGCCAATTGCGACTCCGGCACCAACCGCAACTCCGGTGCCAACTGCAACTCCGGCACCAACCGCGACTCCAGTGCCGACTGCAACCCCGGCACCAACTGCAACTCCAACCCCTACTCCAATTACTCAGCAGGTGGTTTCCACTCAGGCTGAACTGAATGCAGCACTCGCTTCTTCTAATCCGGATCTGAAAGAAGTAGTAATTGAGCAGAGTGGAGCAAGCAGCTTCGAAATTCCAAAGGAAGACAAGTCTGATTTAACACTTGTAGTAAATGCACCAAACGGCGAAGTTGTCAACAATGGTAATTTCAAAGAAATTGTAATCAAAGCAATTGCATCCAATACCTTTATTGAGAAAGCAACTGGCAATAACATTATATTCCAGGCAGCAACCGGACGTGTGGCAATTGATGAAGGCGCAAGCGCAAACATCGAAGTAAACAAAGGTGAGTCCGAAGCACCAAAGCTTGATCTGGTAAATAACGGAACTGTATCCGAACTTACCCTGTCCACAAAGGCAGATGTAAATGTATCCGGCAAAATTACTGCAACGGCAATTCCTGTTACCAGTACGGCTTCAGCAGGGGGAAGTACCATTTCCACCAGTCAGAACCTGAATCTGAAAGCAGAGAGTAAGGTAGAACTGACACTGAACGCAGGTGCAGAAAGCACAACAGCTGCTGTATCTGACGTAGCTAATATTCCAGATGTAAAAGGTCTTGGAAAAGTTCAGGTAAAAGATTCTGATTCAGGTAAAATTCTGGATACAGTAGTGGCAGAGAAAGATGAAAATGTGGCAGTTAATAAGGTTTCTGTAACCGGTAACGTAAAAAATGCAGGGGATAACACTGCATTTTCCGGTGCTTCTGTATATCTGTTAAACTATGTTGCAGGAATCAATGCAGGAAATGTTTCCCAGTATCTGACTGCAGAAAATAAAGTGGCAGATACAGCTGAAGACGGAAGTTATGCGTTTGAAGCAGAATGGGGAAATTATTATCTGGTAGTTGTTGCAGACGGATACCGCACTGCATTACAGACTGTAGAGATCACAAGTGCAAATGAAAACTCATTCAGCTGTGAGCCAATCAGCCTTGTAGCTGGCGGCGAAGATGAGACAGGCAGCGTGGATCTTACATTTGTAGATGCTGCAACAGGAAGCGTTATTGATTATGCAGTTGCCCTTGAAATTCGTGAAGGAGCAAACAATGTTTCTGGAAAAGTATTAAAAGAGATTGCAGTAGATGCGTCTGAAAATGGAAAATGCACAATAGAAGAGCTTCCGATCGGAACGTACACCATTCAGGTAGTATCAGCAGATGCAAAGTCTGAAATTGTTGCTGCGCCGTTCAGTGTAACAGTAGTAAGCGGACAGACAGTAACCAAGACCTTCTCTGTAACGAGGATTATCAATGATGACCAGATTCGTTTCGTTCTGAGATGGGGCGATGAGGAGTCTGACGCACCTTCTGACCTTGATTCTCATCTGGTTGGTCCAAAAGCAAGCGGAAATGGTAAATTCCATACCTATTATTCGGATAAGACATATGGAGATACAGACACACAGGAGAATTATGTGACCTATGCAGATCTGGATGTAGATGATACAGATTGGGAAGGACCAGAGACAACCACAATTTACAAACAGACGGCAGGAACTTATAGTTTCTATATTTATGATTTTACAGATCAGTCTGATGAAGAAAGCACCAACATGTCTAACAAGTCTGGTGCAATTGTCACAGTTTACAGAGGAAGTACCCTTCTGAATACATTTAGTGTACCGACTGGTCAGGCTGGAAATCTGTGGCATGTGTGCGATTATGATTCTGTTACTGGCAGGGTAACCGGTATTAATACAGTTGGTTACTGGCCAAATGGTGGAAGCGATACTGTTGGTATGTCTGAGACTGATGTTTTGAAAGCAGAATTGGACAGAAAAATCAGCGAAGTATCAAAACAGAAAGCGGCTCTTGTAGATAATGCATTTAAGGCTGACCTTGATATCCTCCTTTCTGAAGCAAAGAGTGTGAATAGTACTTCAGATAATATAGATGACATTAAGGCAATGATTCAGAAGCTGAATGATATTATAGATGCCATTGACAGTGTTTCAAATGTGGAAAATGTTATAATAGACGGTGAGTACGCTGACTATGAGAAAGTGTATAATGATGAAGAAGACTGTGATGGAATCCTAATCCGCGGCAAAGGTGAAAATATTGGAAATCTGGAAATAACTTTTGCAAACGAAAATGGAGAAAAGGCAGATGTTCAAGTAGCAGATGTATCTGGTCAAGATTATGTAAAAATGGTTACGGCTACTAATGCTAAATATGGTATCTCTAGAGTTTGGAAAATCTTTTATGAAATGGATTTAAGAGAAATATTCAGCCTCAATGAAGATGATATTGTAGGTAGTATGATTACGCGGGTTGATATTGAAACCTATGATACCAGTGGATGGATGGCAATTTATGGAGTTTCAGAGTCCTTGCCAGAATTTACAGTAAATACAGCTGAGGGTATTGAATATACAATTAGCGAGGATGATGGAAGTCATGAATGTGATGTAGTAATTACATTAACATCCGGAGAAAAAACTTTTAAATATTATGTTGAATATGAAAGAGACTTTAAACTTGTACGTCCGGACAGAATTTCTGGAAAAGGTATTGTTTCATATTCTGTAAGTAATATTAACAATATTATTAGTGTAACAGGAACGGAAGCAACGTTGACAGACTTGTCTGTAACAAATGATGACGAAAATAAATCTGTACAGATTAACAAGGATGAACAGGGCGTTGTAAAAGAAATTGTAGTAACAAACAGCAAATATAATATTACTGTTACATATTCGGTTAAATACACAATGTTAGAAGCTTCTGCAATTGAGTGTGACACTGAGTATGAAGTATCTCTGGAGGAAGGCGAATATGCGGATTATACGTTTGTACCGGAGAAAACAGGTTGGTACAATATTAAAAATATAACTTCTGATTATAGTGATGTATATATTGAACTGTACAAGAATGGAATAAGAGTTGATTATTCTAGTGACGGTTTCGTTGAAGATGCATATCTGCTGGCTGGTGAAACTTATTATTGCAGAATAAGACAATTTGAGAATGAGAACGGTGTTTATACGTTTACGTTCAAAGTGATTTTTGCAGGGGATGACGTGGATATGCTCTCTTTACCAGAATCTGACGGATTCACTGATGAAGCAGTAGTAGCAGATACCGAAGGAACCGCATTTGGTGACGAGAGTTTCGTAGAAGAGGGCGAAAGCACACCAGAGGCTGACGGATTTACAGCTGGTTCCGGTGATTTCACAGAAAATGCTGGAGAAAGCATTGAGGCAGATGCAGACGACTTCGCTTCCGAAGATTTCCAGTAAAAACTAAAATCCTGACTTTATACTTGTAAAGCCGGATCAAGGGTGCCGCAGGGCAGACTGATATAGCAGTCGCGCTGCGGCACCTTTTTGAAAAAAAAGAATTTAACAATATTTATGGGAACTTGTTTTTCCATAAGAGTGAATGGAGTTGGTTTCTTGTTTAAACTATAGAAAAATGCAACAATATACAAAAAAACTTTCATAAAATCTGGTAAACAAAAAAACTTCCGAATCACTTCGGAAGTTTCTAGCAGCCAGTACGAGAATCGAACTCGTGTTTTCGCCGTGAGAGGGCGACGTCTTAACCCCTTGACCAACTGGCCATGCAAGCGGTATGCTTAACATATATATTCAATTTGTAGAAAACAGAGCAGCCAGTACGAGAATCGAACTCGTGTTTTCGCCGTGAGAGGGCGACGTCTTAACCCCTTGACCAACTGGCCATGTAAGCGGTTCGCTTAACATATGTATTCAATTTGTCGGAAAATAAAGCAGCCAGTACGAGAATCGAACTCGTGTTTTCGCCGTGAGAGGGCGACGTCTTAACCCCTTGACCAACTGGCCTTGTCAACCGACTCGCTTAGTATATCTTACTTTGCAGGAGAATGCAAGCACTTTTTTTATTTTTTTTGCGAAAAATTGAAAAACTCCGAAAAAAGCCAGGAAATAAGCGGGTTTGCGGTGTCAAAAAAATTTTAAACAAAATAGAAAACCCAAATTTTACTTGCAAAAATACCATAAACTGGGGTATGATATAGAACGAATGTTTGAACAGAAGATAAGAATGGAAAAGAAGCGGACATACTGTCCGCTTTTCACAACCATTGGAATAAATGCTGAAGCCCAGACAGTGCATCATGAAATGTAGAGCTGTAAATGAAATGAGCAGTTATTTCGTGCACTTACAAGTTGATTTCTCGAACAATCCTGTCGGTACACTGGATGCATAAAAGAAGAATTTGGGACAGCAGAGTCTGAAGTTACTGTTCACTGGTAACAGTCTGAATGATAGTAAGAAAGGAATTAACACCATGGCAAAGAAAGACACTTACGACGCGGGTAGTATTTCTGTCCTGGAAGGATTGGAAGCTGTTCGGAAACGTCCGGGAATGTACATCGGAAGCGTATCCAGAAAAGGTCTGAACCACTTGATCTATGAGATCGTGGACAATGCGGTAGATGAACATCTGGCCGGTTACTGTTCTGAAATTGAAGTAACACTGGAGAAAGACGGCTCCTGTACGGTCACTGATAATGGACGAGGAATTCCGGTAGATATGCATGCGAAAGGGGTATCTGCAGAGCGTCTTGTATTTACCACCCTCCATGCAGGCGGTAAATTTGACAACTCTGCTTATAAGACAAGCGGTGGACTTCATGGCGTTGGTTCTTCCGTTGTAAATGCCCTGTCCACATATCTGGATATTAAGATCAGCCGTGATGGATTTGTACATCACGATCATTATGAGAGAGGTATCCCCACGATTGAACTGGAAGAGGGACTTCTCCCCAGGCTTGGCAAGACCAGACAGACCGGAACCTGCGTGAATTTTCTTCCGGACCCGGAGATTTTTGAAAAAACAAGATTTTCATCCACAGAAGTAAAGAGCCGTCTCCATGAGACTGCATACCTGAATCCCAACCTTACCATTCATTTCATGGATCTTCGTGGTGATACTCCTGAAGATATCACTTATCATGAGCCAGATGGAATCGTGGGATATATCAAAGACCTGAATCACAATTCCGAAGCCCTCCACGAACCGATTTATCTGAAAGGAGAAGCTGACGGAATCCAGGTAGAAGCAGCATTTCAGTACACCAACGAATTTCGTGAGAACGTACTTGGCTTCTGCAATAATATTTACAATGCAGAAGGCGGCACTCATCTTACCGGATTTAAAACAACCTTTACAACGGTGATGAATACTTACGCTCGTGAGATCGGTATTCTGAAGGAAAAAGATGCTAATTTCACAGGAGCGGATATCCGTAATGGAATGACAGCGGTTGTTTCCATCAAGCACCCGGAGCCACGCTTTGAGGGGCAGACCAAGACCAAACTGGACAATCAGGATGCAGCCCGCGCCACGGGAAAAGTAATGTCTGAGCAGCTGGTACTCTATTTTGACCGAAACCTGGAAACCTTGAAGACCATTTTGTCCTGTGCGGAAAAGGCCGCCAAGATCCGTAAGACAGAGGAGCGTGCCAAGACCAACCTTCTCACCAAGCAGAAATATTCTTTCGATTCCAATGGAAAGCTTGCCAATTGCGAGAAAAAAGATCCTTCACTTTGTGAAATCTTTATCGTAGAGGGAGATTCCGCTGGCGGTTCTGCAAAGACTGCCAGAGATCGTAATTACCAGGCAATTCTTCCGATCCGCGGTAAGATCCTGAATGTGGAGAAAGCCACCATTGACAAGGTGCTTGCAAACGCAGAGATCAAGACTATGATCAATGCATTTGGATGCGGATTTTCCGAAGGCTATGGAAACGACTTTGATATCACCAAACTTCGTTACGACAAGATCGTGATTATGGCCGATGCGGATGTGGATGGTGCTCATATTTCCACACTTTTACTTACTTTATTCTATCGTTTTATGCCGGAACTGATCTATGAGGGACATGTTTATATTGCCATGCCCCCTCTTTACAAAGTAATGCCGAAGAAGGGTGCCGAAGAGTACCTGTATGATGATAAGGCACTGGAAAAATACCGCCGCAGTCACAAGCCGGGAAGCTTTACCCTCCAGAGATACAAAGGTCTTGGAGAGATGGATGCCCAGCAGCTTTGGGAGACAACCTTAAATCCGGAAACCCGGAGAATGAAACGGGTGGAAATTGAGGATGCCCGTATGGCTTCCAGCGTGACGGAAATCCTGATGGGAAGCGATGTGCCGCCAAGAAAGGCATTTATTTACGAGCATGCAACTGATGCAGAACTGGATATTTAAGAAGGCTGAAATCCGAAAGAGCAGAATTTTTCGGACGAAAAAGCAGAATATGGTCTGAACGTAATATAGAAGAGTATTTTGCAAGAGGAGAACCTCAGATTTTAGCTTGGAGTGTGTTTGAAAAATGCTTTCTGCAAGATGTGCGTCACAATTTGTGGGAGATTGCAGGAATGATTTTTTAAACAGGCTCCAGAGTGTGTTTGAAAGGAAAACAGATTATGGAAACAAAGCAGGAGAATGTAATTGCCACGGACTATGCGGACGTGATGCAAAAATCCTATATAGATTATGCCATGAGCGTTATCATTTCCAGGGCACTTCCGGATGTCCGCGATGGTCTGAAGCCGGTACAGCGAAGAACCCTGTATGATATGTACGAGCTTGGGATCCGTTACGACCGTCCATATCGTAAGTGCGCCCGTATCGTTGGAGATACCATGGGTAAATATCACCCTCACGGGGACAGCTCTATTTATGAAGCACTGGTTGTAATGGCGCAGGATTTCAAGAAGGGCAAAATCCTGGTAGACGGTCATGGAAACTTCGGCTCCATTGAGGGAGACGGTGCCGCTGCCATGCGATATACAGAGGCAAGACTGGAGAAACTGACCCAGGAGGTTTTTCTGGCAGACCTTGACAAAAATGTAGTGGACTTTATGCCAAACTTCGACGAGACAGAGAAGGAGCCTCAGGTGCTTCCGGTGAAGATTCCCAACCTTCTGGTAAACGGTGCAGATGGTATCGCCGTAGGTATGGCCACCAGCATTCCGCCTCATAACCTTGGGGAGGTTGTGGATGCAGTGAAGGCTTATATAAAGAACAACGACATCAGTGTGAAAGGCCTGATGCGTTATCTGAAAGGACCGGATTTCCCTACAGGCGGTCTGGTTGTAAATAAAGATGATCTTCTGAATATTTATGAGACCGGAAGCGGCAAGCTCCGTCTCCGCGGTAAAGTGGAAGTGGAAAAAGTAAAAGGCGGTCGCCAGCAGCTGGTGATCACCGAGATTCCGTACACCATGATCGGTGCCAATATTGGAAAATTCCTTAACGACGTAGCCTCCCTTGTAGAAACCAAGAAAACCACAGATATTGTGGATATTTCCAACCAGTCCTCCAAGGAAGGAATCCGTATTGTACTGGAACTGAAAAAGGATGCAGATGTAGAGAATCTCACCAACATGCTCTACAAGAAAACCAGACTGGAAGACACCTTCGGAGTCAATATGCTGGCTGTTGCAGACGGACGTCCGGAAACCTTAAGCCTGAAGCAGGTGATTGAGCACCATGTGGATTTTGTGTTCGAAGTAACTACCCGCAAGTACAAGACTCTTCTGGGAAAAGAGCTTGAGAAAAAGGAAATTCAGGAAGGCCTTATCAAAGCCTGTGATGTAATCGATCTGATCATTGAGATCCTTCGAGGCAGCAAGAGCCGTGACCAGGTTAAAAAGTGTCTGGTAGAGGGTATCACAGAGGGAATCAGATTCAAGTCAAAAGCCAGTGAGAAAGCTGCAAAGAATCTGAAATTTACGGAGAATCAGGCTACAGCCATTCTGGAAATGCGTCTGTATCGTCTGATCGGACTGGAAATTGAGGCACTTCAGGCAGAGTATGACCAGACTATGAAAAATATTGCTTCTTATGAAGATATTCTGAACAACTATGATTCCATGTGTGAAGTAATTATTGAAGAACTTGACGGAATCAAAAAAGAATACAGCACCAAGAGAAGAACTGTGATCGAGAACGCAGAAGAGGCAGTTTACGAAGAAAAGAAGATGGAAGAGACAGAGGTCTGCTTCCTTATGGACCGCTTCGGCTATATGCGCCTTATTGATAAGAATGCTTATGAGAGAAACAAAGAGGCTGCCCATGCAGAGAATAAATTTATTTTTACCTGTATGAATACAGACAAGATCTGCATTTTCACAGATATGGGACGCATGCATTCCATCAAAGTGGCAGACATTCCGCTGGTGCGCTTCCGTGACAAGGGAACTCCGGCTGATAACCTGAGTAACTACGACAGCAGCCAAGAGCAGATCCTTTATGTGGCACCTGTAGGACAGGTGAAATTATCCACCCTGTTGTTCGTGACTAAGACCTCCATGTGCAAGCTTGTCGCAGGTGAGGAATTCGATGTGGCAAAGAGAACGATTGCATCTACCAAGCTGGGAGAAGAGGATCAGCTGATCTTTGTAGGTACTGCAGATGAAATGGAACAGGTGGTGTTCCAGAGTCAGAATGGCTATTTCCTCCGTATCCTGAAAACGGATGTTTCTACTATGAAGAAGACCTCTGTTGGTGTAAGAGGAATGAAGCTGGGGGACGGGGATGTTCTTGAGCATGCCTATCTGGTGGAACCGAGACAGGAGTACACCATTCAGTATCACGACAAGCCGTATGCATTGAACAAGGTAAAGCTGGCCAAACGTGATACCAAAGGTATGAAGCCCAGAATCTAAGCAGCAGATTATGAAGAAAAGGCTGTTATACAGGTTGTGAAGCGGAAGCTCAAAAGAGCTGAGAGTAAAAGCTGTTGCTGGTGAAATAAACTTAACAATACTGTCAAAATGGGTTAAAACCTTGTAAAATGGGCATTTATAAGAAAAAGCCCTTGCAATTTGGATTTAAAGGTGTTAGAATAATACAAGAAATCAGAACTTGTTGACAAAGGAGTGGGCGTGAGCCCACTCTTTTTGATGATAAGGACCAGAGCGGCATTCGCAGGTGATAACCGCGAATACCGGATTAGAGCGTGTTTGAAAAAGGCTCTAGAGAGGCAGGTGGGAAAAATGAGCAGAAAAGAAGAGTATGAACAGAAAGCAGAAGCATTGTTATCTCCGATCGTAGAAAGCAATGGATTCGAACTGGTAGATGTGGAATATGTCAAGGAAGCAGGAAACTGGTATCTTCGCGGCTACATTGACAAACCAGGTGGAATCACAGTGAATGACTGCGAGACAGTAAGCAGGGCTTTCAGCGACAGGCTTGACGAAGATGATTTCATCGAGGACAGCTACATCATGGAGATCAGCTCTCCGGGACTTGACAGACCTCTGAAGAAAGAAAAAGATTTTGCCAGAAGCATTGGCAAACTGGTAGAAATCAGAACCTACCGGCCAATCGAGAAACAGAAAGAATTTTGTGGTGAACTGACAGCATATGATAATAACAGTGTGACCATTGATGAGGAGGGAACTCCACGCACTTTCGATAAGAAAGATATCGCACTGGTGCGTCTGGCAATTGATTTTTAAGTTACCATGAAAGTCCGGGCCGGCAGCTGTGGGAGTACCACAGGCGCGGAACAGCTGACTTTCATATAGGAAGATGCTGCCAGTAGGCGACATGTCCGATTTAAGAAATAAGCGATTATGCTGGAAAGCAAAAAGGAGGAAATAAGAAAAATGAACAAGGAGTTAATGGGTGCTCTGGACGAACTGGAACGCGAGAAAAATATCAGCAAGGAAACTTTGCTGGATGCCATTGAGCAGTCCCTGATCCAGGCATACAAGAATCATTTTGGAAAAGCTGACAATGTACATGTTACCATTAACAGAGAAACAGGCGATTTCAGTGTATATGCAGACCGCAAGGTTGTAGAATTCGTAGAAGATCCTGCTGAAGAGGTTTCTCTTGTAGAAGCACAGAAGCAGAATACCAATGCAGAGGTTGGCGATATCCTGAAGGTACCGGTTCACTCTGACAAATTTGGCCGTATTGCAACACAGAATGCAAAGAACGTAATCCTTCAGAAAATCCGTGAGGAAGAGCGTAAAGTTCTGTTTGACCAGTATCACGGCAATGAGAAAGAGGTTGTTACCGGCATTGTACAGCGTGTGGTAGGACATAATGTAAGCGTAAATCTTGGCAAGGCAGATGCAATCCTTGCTGAGAATGAGCAGGTGAAGGGTGAGACCTTCAAGCCTACTGAGAGAATCAAAGTGTATATTCTTGAGGTAAAGGATACACCGAAGGGACCTCGTATCCTTGTTTCCAGAACACATCCTGGCCTTGTAAAACGCCTCTTTGAGTCTGAGGTTGCTGAGGTGAAGGACGGAACTGTTGAGATCAAGAGTATTGCCCGTGAGGCAGGTTCCCGTACCAAGCTGGCAGTATGGAGCAACGATCCTGATGTAGATCCGGTTGGAGCATGTGTTGGTGTAAATGGTGCCCGTGTAAGTGCGATTGTAAATGAGCTCCGCGGTGAGAAGATTGATATCATCAACTGGGATGAGAATCCTGCAATCCTGATCGAGAATGCATTAAGCCCGGCGAAGGTAATCGCTGTTATGGCAGATCCGGATGAGAAGACTGCACTTGTTGTGGTTCCGGATTACCAGCTTTCCCTTGCAATCGGTAAAGAAGGACAGAATGCACGTCTTGCAGCACGTCTGACTGGATTTAAGATTGATATCAAGAGTGAAACCCAGGCAAGAGAGTCCGGCGACTTCTATGATTATGACGAGGATGACGATGAGTACTATGAGGATGACGAGTACGAAGAGTCTGAGGAGTCCGCTACAGAAGAAATTTCTCAGGATAGCGAAGAAACAGCTGCCGGTGAAGAGTCTGAAGAGACTGAGGATGCGGTAGAGAATGAAGACGAAGAATAAAATTCCCATGCGCCAGTGTACTGGCTGCAGAGAAATGAAGAATAAAAAAGAAATGATCAGGGTGTTGAAAACCGCAGAGGATGAGATCGTTCTGGATGCTACAGGCAGGAAAAACGGTCGCGGAGCCTACATCTGCAAGAGCCGTGAGTGCCTGGAGAAAGCCAGAAAAAATCACGGACTGGAGCGTTCTTTGAAAGCAGCTATCCCGGATGAGGTTTATGATAGCCTTGAGAAGGAGTTTGATAGTATTGAAGAATAATAAAGCACTGTCCCTGATCGGACTTGCAACAAAGGCCGGAAAGACAGTCAGCGGAGAGTTTTCCACTGAGAAATCCATTAAGACCGGCAAAGGATATCTGGCAATCGTAGCCGGAGATTCTTCTGATAACACCAAGAAGAAATTCCGGAACATGTGTGAATTTTACGAAGTGCCCTTGTATATCCTTTCAGATAAAGAAACGTTAGGGCATGCCATGGGTAAGGAATTCCGTGCCAGCCTGGCTGTACAGGACTGGAATTTTGCAGAAGCTATTATGAAGGTGCTGCAGGATGAGGGGAAGGAGCTTTAGAGCATACCACTGTTGTCTGAGAAAACGACCTGAACCAAAGAGGAAAAAGCGTTCCAGGGAATGCTTTTAAATGTTCCCGGGAAATGATTTTTGATGATACGAGCTGCGAAAGACTTATGAAAGCGTATCCTGGCTCGTACTGGTGAAGGGAGAATGGCATATGGTGATAAAGTCACATGAGCCTGCCAAAGACAGAAATAAGCAAAACAGAGAGAATAAAAACAGAGTGAAAAAAGTTATAGATACGGGAAAGGAGAAAGGAATAACATTGGAGACTCCTAAGACAGAAGAGCAGAAAGTGTCAGTAAAGAAAGAAGGCGACGGTGCAGAGGCACCGAAGAAGAAAAAAAATATTATCCGCGTATATCATGCACAGAATGCAAGTGACGGCGGGAAGAACAGAAAGAAACCAGTTGGAGAGAGAAAAGCACGTCCACAGGGCACACGTCCTGCAGCACAGGCACAGCCGGCAGCGAAAGCGGAGGCACCTGTAAAGGCAGCACCGAAGACAGAAGCTCCTAAGACAGAAGCACCGAAGCCGGTAAGTGCACCGAAGGCTGAGGCTCCTAAGACAGAAGCACCAAAAGCTGAGGCACCAAAGGCAGAAGCACCAAAAGCTGAGACAGCACCAAAGAGCGCACCGGTAAGTGCACCGAAGACAGAGCCGGCAAAACCGGTTCAGACTGCACCAAAAGCAGAAGCTCCAAGGACAGAATCCCAGAGACCAGCTGCACAGCAGAACAGAAACGAAGGACAGCAGCGTCAGGGAAATGGCCAGGGCAACCGTAATTTCCGTCAGGGCGAGGGCCGCGACAATAATCGCGGAGACAACAATCGTGGTGACAGAAATGGAGGCAGATTTGGCCAGGGAAGACCACAGGGCGGCAATGGCGGCCAGGGTGGATTCCGCGGAAACAGAAATAATGATGGTCAGGGAAGACCTGTAAGACAGGGAGATTCCCAGAACAGAGGACCGCGCCAGGGTGATGGAAACGGACGTGGATTCCGTCAGGGCGGTGACAACAGAGACAATAGAAATGGAAACGGAAATGGCAGCAGATTTGGCCAGGGAAGACCACAGGGCGGACAGGGACGTTTCGGAGGAAAAGACGGAGATAACCGTAGTGAAGGACGCTTTGGCGGACAGAACCACCAGGGTGGACAGCGCTCCGGCGGTGCAAGAAGAAGCGGCGGCGGATCTGACGCAATCTTTACACCAGAGCTGACCAAGACATCCAAGGACAGCAAGCGTGAGCGTGACAGAGAGAACAAGAATAAGAAGAAAGATTTCGATAAGACATCAGGTGGCGGACACAGACCAAACCAGGGTGGCAGAAACCAGATGTCCAGAATCCCGAAAGCACTTCAGAAGCCTGCTCCGCAGCAGAAACAGGAAGAGAAGAAACCGGAGATCAAGGAGATCACAATTCCGGAGAAGCTTACCATCCGCGAGCTTGCAGAAGCGATGAAGATGCAGCCATCTGCAATTGTTAAGAAGCTGTTCATGGAAGGTCAGATGGTAACGGTAAACCACGAGATCGATTTCGAGCAGGCAGAAGAGATTGCTCTTGGATTTGACATTATTGCAGAAAAAGAAGAAAAAGTAGATGTAATTGAGGAACTTCTGAAAGAGGAAGAGGAAGACGAATCCACAATGGTTTCAAGACCACCGGTAGTCTGTGTAATGGGACACGTTGACCATGGTAAAACTTCTCTTCTGGATGCAATCCGTAAGACAAACGTAACAAGAGGCGAGGCTGGTGGAATCACACAGCATATCGGTGCTTATGTAGTTGATATCAACGGACAGAAGATCACCTTCCTTGATACACCGGGACATGAGGCATTCACTGCCATGCGTATGCGTGGAGCAAACTCCACAGATATCGCTGTTCTTGTAGTTGCAGCTGACGATGGTGTTATGCCGCAGACAGTAGAAGCTATCAGCCATGCAAAGGCTGCTGGTGTTGAGATCATCGTTGCCATCAACAAGATCGATAAGCCAAGTGCAAACATTGAACGTGTAAAACAGGAGCTTTCCGAGTATGAGCTGATTCCTGAGGACTGGGGCGGTACAACTCCGTTCGTTCCGGTATCTGCCAAGACAGGAGAGGGCATTGATGATCTTCTTGAAATGATCCTTTTAACAGCAGAGGTTTCTGAGCTGAAGGCAAACCCGAACCGTGCAGCAAGAGGTCTTGTGATCGAGGCTCAGCTGGATAAAGGCAAAGGACCGGTTGCTACGATCCTTGTACAGAAGGGTACTCTTCATGTTGGAGATTTTATCGCAGCCGGAGCATGCAATGGTAAAGTACGTGCCATGATGGATGATAAGGGACGCCGTGTAAAACAGGCTGGTCCGTCTACTCCTGTAGAGATCCTTGGTCTTGGCGATGTTCCGAATGCCGGAGAGGTTCTTATGTCCTTTGAGAATGATAAAGAGGCTAAGAATTTTGCAGCAGCATTTGTTTCCGAGAATAAGAACCGTCTTCTTGAGGAAACTAAGGGTAAACTTTCCCTGGATAATCTGTTTGACCAGATTCAGGCAAGCGACCTTAAGGAGCTCCCGATTATTGTCAAAGCCGATGTGCAGGGTTCTGTAGAGGCTGTAAAACAGAGTCTTGTAAAACTTTCCAATGATGAGGTTGTTGTAAGAGTGATCCATGGCGGCGTTGGTGCTGTCAATGAGTCTGATGTCAGCCTTGCTGCTACATCAAATGCGATCATCATCGGATTTAACGTTCGTCCTGATACCACAGCGAAACAGCTGGCAGAGCAGGAAGGCGTTGACCTTCGTCTGTACCGTGTTATCTACCAGGCAATTGAGGACGTGGAAGCTGCCATGAAGGGTATGCTGGATCCGGTATTTGAGGAGAAGGTAATCGGTCATGCAGAGGTTCGTCAGCTGTTCAAGGCTTCCGGTATCGGTACTATCGCAGGAAGCTATGTGCTTGACGGTACCTTCCAGAGAGGATGCAAGGTACGAATCACAAGAGACGAGGAGCAGATCTATGAAGGTGAGCTGGCTTCCCTTAAGAGATTTAAAGATGATGTCAAAGAAGTCCGTGCGGGCTATGAGTGTGGTCTTGTATTCCAGGATTTCAATGACGTTAAAGAAGAAGATAAAGTTGAAGCATATATTATGGTTGAGGTGCCGCGCTAGAGCGTAGTAATCGCAGGTGTCAGTTGGGGGCAAGCTCATTGCCCCCAATTTTTCGTTGTCAGAGCCTGCGCTCATATAGGAGACCAAAAAATGAGAAAAAACAGCATTAAAAATACAAGGATCAATGCAGAAGTTCAGAAAGAACTGAGCAACATTATCCGCAGTGAGATCAAGGATCCCCGCATCCATCCCATGACATCTGTCATGGCTGTGGAGGTTGCACCGGATCTTAAGACCTGCAAGGCATTTATCAGTGTCCTTGGCAGCGAGGAATCCAAGCAGTCCACAATTAAAGGGCTGAAAAGTGCAGAAGGCTATATCCGCCGTCAGCTTGCGAAGAACCTGAATCTTCGCAACACTCCGGAAATCCGCTTCATTCTGGATGAGTCTATTGAATATGGCGTAAATATGTCCAGACTTATCGATGATGTGATCGAACACGACCATTCGAAGGGCACTGAGAGTGAGGATGGGGAAAAACAGGATGCAGCAGAAACTGAAGACGAAGAGTAAAAATCGAGGTGAAGGGAATGGAGAGAATCGAAGAAATTCTGGATGGCGTAAAGACCATGGGAATTGGGGGACATGTTCGCCCAGATGGTGACTGTGTAGGTTCCTGCATGGCACTTTATCTGTATATAAAGAAATGGTATCCTGAAATCAAGGCAGATATCTATCTGGAGAAGCCGAAGCCGGTATTCGGACATATTGCATGCATGGACGAGGTGCATTATGAAGCAGGCGAGCCCAGAGAGTATGATCTTTTTGTAACCTGTGATGTAAGCGCTCCTGACCGTCTGGCAGTAGCGTCTGATTATTTCGCTTCTGCGAAAAAGACCGTCTGCATTGACCATCATGTGAGCAATCCGGGATTTGCAGATGTGAACCACGTACATGGTGAGATCAGCTCTGCCAGCGAGGTTCTGTATAAGCTTCTTAACAAAGAAAAAATCGATCTGGATATTGCAACTGCTATTTATACCGGAATGATCCACGATACAGGTGTATTCCAGTATTCCTCCACATCTCCGGACACCATGCGTATTGCCGGTGACCTGATGGAAAAAGGTGTTGATTTTTCCAATATTATTGACGAATCCTTCTATCAGAAGAGCTACATTCAGAATCAGGTCATGGGGCGTGTTCTGGCAGAGAGCATTATGCTTCTGGATGGCAAATGTATCGTTGGCTACATGAAGCTGAGAGACATGGATTTCTATGGTGTAAAGCCGTCAGACCTGGATGGAATCGTAAGCCAGCTCCGTCTTACGAAAGGTGTGGAAGTGGCAATGTTTATTTATGAGCATGAAAGCCAGGTGTTTAAGGTATCACTCCGTTCCAACGGTTCTGTAGATGTAAGCAAGATTGCTTCCTATTTCGGAGGAGGCGGACATGTGAAAGCAGCAGGCTGTGATCTGGCCGGCTCCATGTATGACGTTATCAATAATATTTCAGAACAGATCGAAAAACAGCTTTTAGGACAGGATAAGTAATGGCAGATTTTCAGGGAATCATTGTAATTCACAAGGAAAAGGGCTTTACCTCCCATGATGTGGTAGCCAAGCTTCGGGGAATTCTCCATATGAAAAAGATAGGGCACACAGGTACTCTTGACCCGGATGCTACCGGTGTTTTGCCGGTAGCTCTTGGAAAGGGCACCAAGCTGGTGGATCTTCTTACAGATAAGGAAAAAACGTATGAGGCAGTGCTTCATCTGGGAATCGACACGGATACCCAGGATATGTCCGGAACAGTTCTGGAAGAGCGGCCAGTGAATGTGACTGAGGAGGAAGTGCGAAAAGTACTGAAAAGCTTTGTAGGGGAGCAGCTTCAGGTTCCGCCTATGTATTCTGCTCTGAAGGTAAATGGAAAGAAACTTTATGAGCTGGCAAGAGAGGGCAAAACGGTTGAGCGAAAAGCCCGGCCAGTGTGCTTCTACGAGATAGAGCCTCTGGAATTTCATCTTCCGCTGGTGAAAATAAGAGTGACCTGCAGTAAGGGAACCTATATCCGCACCTTGTGCCATGATATTGGTGAGAAGCTTGGCTGTGGCGGCTGTATGGAAGAACTGCTCCGGTCAAGGGTAGGCCGGTATTCTCTCTCTGAGAGCCATACGCTTGCCCAGGTGGAAGCTGCCGTGGCAGATGGAACCGTCCAGGATATGATCGATCCGGTAGAGGCAGTTCTGGCTGAGTACCCCGCTCTTTATGCGGATTCTTACGGGGACAGGCTTCTGGCAAATGGAAATCCGCTGTCCGACAATCTGGTGAGTCCCCAGCACAAAGAAGGCTGGGTGCGCATGTACGCCAGTGACGGAACTTTTACAGGTATTTTTCAGTGGGATGCAGGGGAGAAGAAATATTATCCGGTGAAAATGTTCTGAATAATAAAGTGACGATTTGGCAGGTGCTGAATAGTCACCAATCAGACATAAACTGGTGTGACAGGAGAGATTATGGAATACCTGAAGATAGAGGGTGAGTTTCCAAAGCTTGCCAACTGTGCAGTAACAATGGGAAAATTTGACGGGATCCACCGTGGCCACAGGAAACTGGTTGAGAAGATCAGGGAGCGGAAGACACTTGGAGAACAGGCTGTCCTTTTTGCCATTGATGCTTCCAGCAACATGATCCTTACCAGCCAGGAGCGCGCTTCCCTTCTTGAAAAGCTTGGCGTGGATGTGCTGGTAGAATGCCAGTTAAATGACAGGATCCGGCATATGAAGGCTGAGAATTTTATAAAAGAGATTCTTATGGGAGATCTTGGGGCATCCTACGTAGTAGTAGGAGAGGACAACCGGTTTGGCTTTGAGCGGAAAGGTACGCCCCGGCTTCTTATGGAATTTGGAGAAAAGTATGGCTTTGATGTGGAAATCCTTTCCAAAGAAATGGATGGACACAGGAAGATCAGCAGTACCTATATCAGAGAAGAACTGAAAAAAGGAAATATGGAGAAAGTTACTTCCCTTATGGGAAGGGATTACTTTGTGGAAGGCCAGGTGGTGCATGGCAGGGGAATGGGACATAAGGTCCTGCTTCCCACCACCAATCTCGTGCCTCCCAGGACCAAGATCCTGCCGCCAAACGGTGTGTATGTGACAAGCTCTTATTTCGGGGATAAGATATACCACGGAATTACCAACATTGGCTGTAAGCCTACGGTTGGTGAGAGCTTTATAGGGGTGGAAACCTATCTTTTTGACTGTAAGGAAGATCTCTACGGAGAGGAATGCCGGGTGGATTTCAAAAAGTTTTTGAGGCCGGAACGGAAATTTCCCTCTCTTGAGGCGCTGAAGAGCAGACTTCTGGCGGATGCAGAGGATGGCCGGAGATTTTTTGAAAAAACTGAGAAATAATATCGGGAAGAAAAACGAAAAAAACAGTTTACAGAATCTGGCGGGTATGCTATACTAGGCAAGGTGTGAGTAGGTTTACTTCCTGCGTTCACATATCAGACAGCCCATATTCAGGGGTTGGACACTCCGACCGTCTCTTAATATGCGGCGATTACGTCCCCACAGGAATACCTGCATGGGAGACCATTAAGAATAATAAGGAGGAAATCAAGATGATTTCAAAAGAAAAGAAAACAGCAATTATGAAAGAGTATGCAAGATGTGAGGGAGATACTGGTTCACCAGAGGTACAGGTAGCTGTTCTTACTGCAAGAATCCAGGAGCTTACTGAGCATTTACAGAACAACCACAAGGATCATCATTCCAGACGTGGTCTGCTGAAAATGGTAGGTCAGAGACGTGGACTGTTAGCTTACTTAAAGAAAACAGACATCGAAAGATACCGTGCACTGATTGAGAAATTAGGTTTAAGAAAATAATTAGTATGCGGAAGGGGCGGATATCCATCCGCCCTATTTTAAGATGTGAGGAAAGTTATGATTGTTCACTGACAAGCTTTCTACCGGAGCTTTTGTGGATAGTGATAAGTGTCACAATAGAGGCACTATTGTCTGTAAGGGCAACCTGACAGATAAAGATTTCCGAGACTTCTGAAAAGGACATTTGAAGAGAACATTTGAAGAGAACTGTTCCCAGCAATATCAAATGTATTTTTCAGTCGTTTCGGACTTCTGTTGTGACAGAGGCAAAGAGAGCTGCAATATACGTCGGTCAGAACTGGTTTTTACAGCTTCTGCAGAAGTGTAAGGTGGCTTCAGATCAATATTTTATATGAAAAAGGAGAGAAGACATGTACAAAAGTTATTCCATGGAATTAGCTGGAAGAACACTTACCGTAGATATCGGACGTGTTGCGAAACAGGCCAATGGCGCAGCACTTATGCATTATGGTGATACCACTGTACTTGCTACAGCAACTGCATCCAAGGAGCCAAGAGAGGGAATCGACTTTTTCCCATTAAGCGTTGAATATGAAGAGAAAATGTACGCCGTAGGAAAGATTCCGGGCGGTTTCAATAAGAGAGAAGGAAAGGCAAGCGAGCACGCAATCCTTACCTCCCGTGTTATCGACAGACCTATGCGTCCTTTGTTCCCGAAGGATTACAGAAACGACGTAACACTGGTAGACATGGTTATGTCTGTAGATCCGGAGTGCAACCCGGAGATCCCGGCTATGCTTGGTTCTTCCCTTGCTACCTGTATTTCTGATATTCCATTTGATGGCCCATGTGCAACGACACAGATCGGCCTGATCAATGGAGAGTATGTTGTGAACCCTACACTGGCTCAGAAGGATATTTCTGATCTTCAGCTGACAGTAGCTTCCACAAGAGACAAAGTTATCATGATCGAGGCCGGTGCCAACGAGGTTCCGGAGGATCAGATGATCGAGGCTATTTATAAAGCACATGAGGTAAACCAGGAGATCATCAGATTCTTCGATCAGATCATCGCTGAGTGCGGTAAAGAGAAACACAGCTATGAGTCCTGTGCAGTTCCGCAGGAGCTGTTTGACGCCATCAAGGAGATCGTTCCTCCGGAAGAAATGGAAGTTGCCGTATTCTCTGATGACAAGCAGACAAGAGAGAACAATATTGCAGAGATCACAGACAAGCTGAAAGAAGCTTTCGCAGAGAAAGAGGAGTGGCTTGCTGTTCTTGGTGAGGCTGTTTACCAGTATCAGAAGAAGACCGTTCGTAAGATGATCCTGAAAGATCACAAACGTCCGGACGGCCGTGCAATCACACAGATCCGTCCTCTGGCAGCAGAGGTTGACATCATCCCGAGAGTACATGGCTCTGCTATGTTCACCCGTGGACAGACTCAGATTTGTACGATCACTACTCTGGCACCTCTTGCAGAGGCACAGAGAATTGACGGACTTGACGAGTTTGAGACAAGCAAGAGATATATGCATCACTACAATTTCCCGTCCTATTCTGTAGGTGAGACAAAGCCATCCAGAGGACCGGGACGCCGTGAGATCGGTCATGGAGCACTTGCTGAGAGAGCACTTGTACCGGTTCTTCCAAGCGTAGAAGAATTCCCATATGCAATCCGTACTGTATCCGAGACCTTTGAGTCAAACGGATCTACCTCCCAGGCAAGTATCTGTGCATCCACCATGTCTCTTGAGGCTGCCGGTGTACCGATTAAGAAGCCGGTTGCAGGTATTTCCTGTGGTCTTGTAACAGGTGACACAGATGATGATTATATCGTTCTTACTGATATCCAGGGACTTGAGGACTTCTTTGGCGACATGGACTTCAAGGTAGCCGGAACTCATGACGGTATCACAGCGATTCAGATGGATATTAAGATCCACGGTCTTACAAGACAGATCGTAGAAGAAGCAATCAGACGTACTAAGGAAGCAAGAGAGTACATCCTTAACGAAGTTATTGAGAAATGTATCCCTGCACCTCGTACAACTGTTGGAAAATATGCTCCGAAGATCATCCAGATCCAGATCGATCCTCAGAAGATCGGTGATGTTGTTGGCCAGAGAGGTAAGACCATCAACACCATCATTGAGCGCACAGGCGTTAAGATCGACATCACAGATGAGGGTGCTGTATCTATCTGCGGCGTAGATGATAAGAACATGCAGGAAGCAAAGCGTATGGTTGAGATCATTGCTTCTGACTTCGAGCAGGGACAGATCCTTACCGGACAGGTTGTAAGCATCAAGGAGTTTGGCGCATTTGTTGAGTTCGCACCTGGCAAAGAGGGAATGGTTCACATTTCCAAGATCTGCAAGGAGAGAATCAACCGCGTAGAGGATGTTCTTACACTTGGAGATAAAGTGACTGTTGTATGCCTTGGAAAAGACAAGATGGGAAGAATGAGCTTCAGCATCAAGGATGTTCCGGCAGAGGCAAAATAAGAATAAAATGCAAGGCCACTGTGTAGGAAAAGCACAGTGACAGCTTGGGGGATGCCGGACAGATGTGCCCGGCATTCTTTATATCCGCTGCAGAGCCGGAGCTTTGGAAAATGCGTCTGCACGGGATAAACAGGAGGAAACATGAAGAGAATTGCAAAATTTCATAAAGTAAGTAAAGAGCGCTTTGTGGCAGACTGGATGGATGCTTTTGAAGGCGTGTCTGCTGACGAGGCAGAGAAGATTTATGAGGGAATCCGTCTTCCAAGACGGGCTACTGCCGGAAGCGCAGGCTATGATTTCTTTTCCCCGGCTGATTTTACCATCAAGCCAGGCGAGACCATCAAGATTCCGACCGGGATCTGTGTGGAGATGGATCAGGAATGGGTGCTGAAATGCTATCCAAGAAGCGGCCTGGGATTCAAATTCCGTCTGCAGCTGAATAATACGGTGGGGATTATTGACAGCGATTATTTTTATTCTGACAATGAAGGCCATATTTTTGCCAAGCTGACAAATGATACCAATGAGAATAAAGTGGTAGAATTGAAGGCAGATACAGGCTTTATGCAGGGAATCTTCGTTGAGTACGGGATTACCGTAGATGATGATGTGACAGATGTGAGAAATGGCGGGTTTGGAAGTACGACGAAGTAACCCGCTGCGGCGCCCTCGCAGTTTTATGGGAAATACAAAAGCAGGTAAATGTGATGAATTTATCAATCACAGATACCTGCTTTTATTGTGCTTAAGTTTTTTTCAAATTTTGCAGAAAGCCTTTTTCAAACAGGCTCCCGCAGGAAATCTCTTTAAAGACCACCGGGAAGATTACTCTGATGCTCCCGCAGGAAATTTCTTTAAAGACCACCGGAGAGATTACTCTAAAGGTGTTCCGGCAGCTTCTGCTTCTCGTGCATTCTGTAAAACAGTGTCAAATGCGATAGCAGCCTTATTGTACTCTTCGTCGCTCTCAATGTTGGAAAGCATGGGAGCACCCTCTGCAGTGCGGGTGAAGGAATACAGATAAACTTCACCGTCATGATTCTGGCCCTCTTCGTCAAGAGGAAGAAGCGCAATATATTCCTTTGCATCTACCGGGAAAATGGTAAGGATGGCGCATTCTACCTCAGTATCATCCTCCATGGTAAGAGTAATGGTGCTGTGCTGGTTTGCGTCAGTGCTGCATCCACCGCATGTGGAGCAGTCGGAACCGCCGCAGGATGAGCTGCTTCCACAGCTGCTGCAGGAGTTTGTCATATCTGAATCACTCATTAAAAATACCTCACTTTATAAAAAATTTGTATTTATATGTTACCTGTGAAAAAGCATGTTCATGCTGTAAAACAAGGTAACACCGGGACTTCTTTAGCTTCATTTTCACTGGTAACGGTATGCCCGGACAATATTTAGATTGTACCAGAAAAATAGGGTTTTGTGAATAGGGAAATCTGTGTTATAATGAAGAAAGTGTTAGAATATATTGAATATTCACAGGCAATATCCTATGAGAGGTTTTTTGTGAATGAAGTTCACTGGAAACTTTGAAAAAATGGGCAAAATCATGTACAGAAGGATTTTTGTGCATTATATAAATTTTTACAGATTGGAGAACAACATGAAGCTTGTATCATGGAACGTAAATGGAATCCGTGCCTGTATTACCAAGGGCTTTGAAGAAAGCTTTGCGAAGCTGGACGCAGACATTTTCTGCCTTCAGGAGACCAAATGTCAGGAGAACCAGGTGAAGCTGGAGCTTCCAGGTTATTATCAATATTGGAATTACGCGAACCGCAAGGGATATTCCGGAACAGCTGTTTTTACGAAAAAAGAGCCGTTGTCCGTGACTTACGGACTTGGAATAGAGGAACACGATAAAGAAGGCCGTGTGATCACTGCAGAGATGGACGATTTTTATCTGGTTACCGTATATACGCCCAATTCCCAGTCCGAGCTTCGAAGACTGGAATACCGCATGGAATGGGAAAGAGATTTCCTGGCTTATCTTCTGAAGCTTCAGGAGAAAAAGCCTGTGATCTGCTGTGGAGACATGAATGTGGCACATCAGGAAATTGACCTGAAGAATCCTAAGACTAACCGGATGAACGCAGGCTTCACAGATGAAGAGAGAGCCTGCTTTACCAGAACTCTGGAAGCTGGATTTATTGACACATTCCGTTACTTTTATCCGGAGCTTGAGGGTGCCTACTCCTGGTGGTCTTACCGATTTAAGGCAAGAGAGAAGAACGCCGGATGGAGAATTGACTATTTCATCACCTCTCCGTCCTTGAAAGAGAATCTGGAGGATTCGAAGATTCACAGCGAGATAATGGGATCCGACCATTGTCCTGTAGAGCTGGATCTGAAATTTTAGACCATAGGGAGTCCTGTATGGCAGGATCTGGGGATAAACAGATAGCATCGGATGATTTTATTTCATAAGAAAGATTGCATTATGCAGATTCCTTTTGGGAAACGTGCTCTGTGTACAAAAATGGCTACAGACGAGACAGCAGACAAAGACAGGAGGGCTTATAAAGTGCCAATACCGGGAAATAAGAGCGTGGTTGTGACATACGGTTATCCTCTTTTACTTGGGGTAACCCAGATGGCAGATGGATATAATTTTGCAGTGGAAGCGGAAGAGGATTCTGAGGTTTACCTGCTTCTTTACAGGAAGAGGGGAAGAGAGCCCTTTTATGAACTTCTTCTGGATGAAAAATATCGTACAGGACGGATTTTTTCTGTCTTTATGAAAAAATTAAATGTAACCAATCTGGAATACAATTTTAAGATAAACGGGGAAATCTATCTGGATCCCTGTGCCAGCAGAATCAGCGGAAGAGAGCACTTTGGGGCAGCGTGGGAGGAGGATCCCCACAAGGTGCGATGCGGCTTCTGGTCAGGCAATGGTTATGACTGGGGGGATGAGAAAGCACCGGAAACAGACTTTGGAGATATGATCCTCTATAAAGTACATGTCCGTGGATATACCAGGCAGGCTAAGCTGCCGGCAGGACTTCGGGGCACTTTTTCCGGTCTGGTACAGATGATCCCATACTGGCAGGAGCTTGGCATTAATACAGTAGAGCTTATGCCGGCCTATGAATTTATGGAGGTGGTTCCGCCAAAGGAGCCAGACGGTCTGGTTTCCCAGAAGGGGAAAAAGGACGAGGTAAATTACTGGGGATATGGAAATGGTCTTTATTTCGCGCCAAAGAGTGCTTATTGCGCTACCCGGGATCCCCACAGGGAATTTTGTGACATGATCAGGGCTTTTCACAAAGCAGGGATTGGCTGTATCATGGAAATGTATTTTCCGGCAGAAGTTAATCCTTTAATGGCACTTCGTGCAGTGCAGTTCTGGAAACAGAATTATCATGTGGACGGCTTTCATATTCTGGGAGAAGGGGCACCTCTTGACCTGATCATGAAGGACGGCCTGCTTGCAGGGACGAAGATCATGGCAGAAGGAATGGATACGGCTGCTCTTTATAAGAACCGCAGATCAGGAAAGCGTTGCTTTGCGGAATATAATCTGGGCTTTTTGCAGGATATGCGCAGATTCCTGAAAAGCGATGAGGATATGGTTCCGGCTGTGCAGTACCGCATCCGTCATAACCCGGATGACCATGGAGTGATCAATTATATCACCTGCCAGGACGGTTTTACTTTAAATGACCTTGTTTCCTACAATTATAAGCACAATGAGGCAAATGGGGAAGGCAATAACGACGGCTGCAGCTATAATTATTCCTGGAATTGCGGTATTGAAGGACCAAGCAGGAAGCAGTGGATCCGTCAGATGAGGGAGCGCCAGATGCGTGCTGCTTTTGCCATGCTGCTGTTTTCCCAGGGAGTGCCCATGATCTATGGCGGTGATGAGATCGGCAATTCCCAGGAGGGAAATAACAATGCTTACTGTCAGGATAATCCCATTGGCTGGATTGACTGGCGGGGACTGCGGCGAAATGCCAGTATGCTCGCCTTTGTAAAAAAGGCAGTTGCACTTCGGAAGGCTCATCCTGTCCTTCATATGAGTGAGAGCATGAAAGAAGCAGATTACCTTGGCAAGGGATTCCCGGATATGTCTTTTCATGGGGAACGTGCATGGTTCTGCAACATGGAAAATACCAGCCGCATGATCGGCATGATGCTGTGCGGGGCATATGCAAAGCTGCCGGACGGAAGTGAGGATGATTTCCTTTATACAGGCTATAATTTTCACTGGGAAACCAGGAATATCGCGCTTCCTAATCTGCCAGAGGGGATGGAGTGGAAGAAAGTGATGGATACCGGAGATCTGACCTGTGATGGATTTTATGGGGAAAATGGCCAGGTCTATGAAAGAGCCGTGGAGGTGGGACCGCGTACAGTGGTTGTACTTCAGGGTGTGAAGAAACCGGAGCCTGAAAGAAAGCATACTGGCAAAGGAAAAAAGAATGAAAAACTGCCAGTCGCAAAAGCGAAGAAAACTGCAGCTTCAGACAATACTGTGACAGAAGCTGAGAATAAGGAAAGGAGGTCCGGTGACAATGCATCCATGGCTTCACTTTAAAACAATCACAAAGCATAAGCTGATGGTCATGCACTATTGCTTCCGAATCGGACTTTACAAGCAAGGGCTTCTCCATGACCTTTCCAAATATACTCCATCGGAATTTCTGGTGGGCTGCAAATATTATCAGGGAAACAGAAGTCCAAATAACGCAGAACGTGAGGCTACTGGCGTGTCTACCGCCTGGCTTCATCATAAAGGGCGCAATAAGCATCATTATGAGCATTGGGTGGATTATTCCATAAATGATCCGGAGCATGTGATCATGGGGGCGAAAATGCCTCGCAGATATGTGGCAGAGATGGTGATGGACCGGATCAGTGCCTCCAGGACGTATCTTGGGGACGCATATGACAATCACAAGCCGCTGGAATATTTTCTGAAAAGCAAGCCGAAGCTGTGGTTTGTACATCCCCAGACCAAAAAAGAGTTAGAGGGGCTGCTTCGGATCCTCAATGACAAAGGGGAAGAAAAGGCTTTGTGGTATATTAAGCATGTTTATCTGAAAGGGAAAGAGAAGTAGTTTCATATTCTGTGTTTATAAAACGCATACTTTCAAAAAAATATATAATATCACTTGCACTTTCATACTCTTCTGTGGTAAAGTATGAAATATGTTATTTTGCTGTCCGGATGATTTGGGGACGGCAGATTTTATAACAGAGGAGGAGAAAAAATTGAGTGGTACAACAGTGATAATTCTGATTGCTTTTGTGTTTTACCTTGCCATGATGATCGTCATCGGCGCGGTTTACATGAAAAAGACCTCCAGCTCAGAGGATTATTTCCTTGGAGGACGAGGACTGAACGGATGGGTGGCAGCCCTTTCAGCACAGGCTTCTGATATGAGCGGATGGCTTCTGATGGGTCTTCCCGGAGCTATTTATTCCTTTGGATCCGGACAGATCTGGATCGCGGTAGGACTTTTTATCGGAACTGTTCTCAACTGGGTTTGTATTTCCGGAAGACTTCGTAAATACACCATCGCAGCAAACAATTCCATGACCATCCCGGCATTTTTCGAGAACCGTTACCGTGATAAGAAAAAGATCCTACTTCTGATCTCATCAGTGGTAATCGTAATCTTTTTCCTGGTGTATACAGCTTCTGCGCTGGCAGCAGGCGGTAAGCTGTTCAATACCGTATTTGGACTTGATTATCACATAGCACTTGCCATTGGAGCAGCGGTTATTCTTTGCTATACTTTCATGGGCGGCTTTATGGCGGTCTGTGTAACAGACTTTGTACAGGGAACCCTGATGCTTATCGGACTGCTTGTAGTTCCGCTGGTGGCATATTTCCTGCTTCCAGGCAATCTTACAGACCTGATCTCCCAGAGCGGCGTGACCGGCGGTGCAGGTGCTTATCTGAACCCATTTATGAATGGAGACAGACCATATACCTTTATAGAGATCTTTTCCCAGCTGGCATGGGGCTTTGGATACTGTGGAATGCCTCACGTACTGGTAAGATTTATGGCAGTTAAGAACGAGAAGGAACTGAAAAAATCCTGGGCGATTGCCATTGTATGGGATCTTCTTTCCCTGACAGCTGCATTTGCAATCGCTGTGATCGGAAGAGCTTATCTGCTTCCTGTTATTCTTGGGGAGAACGGAGCTGCTTCTTCTGAGAGCGTATTTATTGAGATGATCCGCAAGGTGTTTACCTCAGAGCTTGCGCTTCCCTTTATCGGTGGACTGTTCCTCTGCGGAATCCTTGCAGCGATCATGTCCACAGCGGATTCCCAGCTTCTGGTAACGGCTTCTGCAGTATCAGAGGACTTGTATCACAGCTTTGTCAAGAAGGATGCTGATACAGAGGAAATTCTGAAAGTAAGCCGCATCACGGTTATTGTGATCGCAGTGATTGCATTTGTCATTGCATGGAATCCGGACAGCAGTATTATGGGACTGGTTTCCAATGCATGGGCAGGACTTGGTTCTGCATTTGGACCGATCGTGGTAATGTCCCTGTTCTGGAGAAGAACCAATCTTCCAGGTGCCATTGCAGGTATGGTGACTGGCGGACTTACCGTTATTATCTGGGACTATATTCCATTAGTTGGAGGACAGACACTGGGAACCTATACCGGACTTTATTCCCTGGCAGTTGGTTTCCTGCTCAGTCTGGTGATGATCGTGATCGTCAGCCTTGTGACGAAGGCTCCATCCAAAGAAATCACAGATGAGTTTGACAGAGTTGCTGCGAAATAATGCGGTTGTATGATCGTTGTGCATTGTGATGCGTGTTATAGGTTGCGATGCGACCATTAAGAAAGTTTTATAAAAAAGGTAGTCCTTATATGGAAAGGGCTACCTTTTTTTCTGAAAATTTGTTATAATAATAACATCTTTATCCGGGAATGAAAGACATTGTATATCAGTGTCTGGCAGAAAACGGACGTAATAAATCTGCATTCCCATAACAGAAAGGGGCAACACAAGATGAAAAAATATGATTATTTAATTGTAGGAGCCGGACTTTTTGGAGCTGTATTCGCTCACGAAGCTACTAAGAAGGGCAAGACCTGCCTGGTGATCGACAAGCGTGATCATATCGGCGGTAATATTTACACAGAGGAAGTAGAAGGCATCCAGGTCCACAAGTATGGCGCACATATTTTCCATACCTCTAAGAAGGAAATCTGGGACTATGTGAACCAGTTTACAGAATTTAACCACTTTGTAAATTCACCTATTGCTGTGTATAAGGATGAACTGTATAATCTTCCGTTTAATATGAATACATTCCACCAGCTCTGGGGAGTTCGGACTCCGGCAGAGGCGAAGGCGAAGATTCAGGAGCAGATCAGCCGCATGCACATCACACACCCGAAGAACCTGGAAGAGCAGGCGCTGGCGCTGGTGGGACAGGATGTGTATGAGAAGCTGGTAGAGGGCTATACCCGCAAGCAGTGGGGAAGAGAGTGTAAGGACCTTCCGTCCTTTATTATCAAGAGACTTCCTCTTCGTTATACCTATGATAATAACTATTTTAAGGATCCCTATCAGGGTATTCCGAAGGGCGGCTATACCCGCATTATCAAGAAGCTTCTGGAGGGTGTCCAGGTTTGCCTGAAGACGGATTTCTTTGCAAACAGAGAAGAGCTCACTGCACAGGCAGATAAGATCCTTTTTACCGGTATGATCGATGAATTTTACGATTACTGCTATGGTGAGCTGGAGTACCGTTCCCTGCGTTTTGAGACAGAAGTGCTTGATATGGGGAACTATCAGGGAAATGCGGTTGTGAACTATACCGATTATGAAGTGCCATATACCCGTATTATTGAGCATAAGCACTTCGAATTTGGGACACAGCCGAAGACTGTTATCACAAGAGAATATCCGGCAGCATGGGAGAAGGGAAAAGAGCCGTATTATCCCATTAATGATCCGAAGAATGACGAGCTCTTTGACAAGTATGAGCGCCGTGCATTAGAAGAGAAGAATGTACTCTTCGGCGGACGACTGGGCATGTACCGCTATATGGATATGGATAAAGTAATCGAGGAAGCTCTTAATATGGCTGAGACCGAGCTGACCTACGAAGAAGTATAAAGGAGAATACTATGGATACCCCGACTATTACACAATACTACAGAGAATCGGACCCGGCCAGACGTCTGGCACTTTTGAATATGTCAATTGAGGCAGGAGAGGAGCCGGAGCTGAATCAGATCCGCAGGGAGCTTTGGGACATCCGTTATCAGGATCCGTCTGAGCTTGGCGGTGATACCCGGGCTGACGGTTTGATCGCACTGTGGATGCTGATGGAGTTTAATAAGGACAGCGGCAAGCGCTTTATGGGAGTCCGCGGCGGACGTAAGGAGATCATGAAACAGCTGAATAAAATGAAATTCCAGGAAATCTGCGCCAAGGGTAAGGATTATGAAGAGCTTCTTTACAGGGAGTGCTGCCATATGGTGAAGACGTATATGGAGCTTAGTGAGTCTGATAAGGCTTATAACAGCACGCTGTTTGGAATTATGAAAATGAGCAGTGAGCGTGCCAAGGACAAGCTGAAAGCGGATATTTATGATACTGCCGTGGTGCTTCCGCAGACATTGAAGATGGAAGAAGAGCTTGGAATCGTCACCCGCGCCGCCCGGGAAATGTACGAACTGCATTTTCCAGGAGAGGGAAGCCTGGGAGCAGACAGATAACATGTCAGGCGAAAAAGCCTGACATGTATAAAAAGATATAAAATTATAAAGTCCTTAATACCGCAGCAGTCTCCGAATCTGGAGCTGGCTGCGGTATTTATTATGCAGCTCCAGTTCCAGCGCCTTCTCACATGCATCCAGAATCACATCATAATAGGTAAACTGATAAATATTACCTGCAATCTGTACACAATTATACCGCTGCAAAGAAATCCCAATCTGTTCCATGGAAAACTGGAAATCAAGCTTCGCCTGCAGCATACGCATTAAGGTAAAGGACACAAACCCAATCACAAAATGGGCATTGATCTTATCCGGTGTCCAGATGAAGGTAGCAGAGGAGTCATACTGGCTTTTGGAATCAAGGAAAATTTTCTCCATATGACGAAGTCCGCTGAAAAGACGATAAGGGGCAAGATTATCCACCTCCAGATTATCAGTAGCAATGGCAGTATATCCGTCCAGCTTCAATCCGGTACGCCTTCCGGAAGACTCCCTGGCAAGGCGCTGCTGTCTGGCCTGAAGCTCATGGTAGTATACAAATTGTTTTTCCCTATCCTCAAAAATCCGCTCTTTATAAAGAAGAGGGATAGTCTGATGCTTTTCATTCAGAATTTTCATTTCCTGATAACCATCCTTCAGTACCCAATCCTTAAATTCTGCATTCGCAGTATGTACCGGCAGACCATAAATATATCCGTCTGCTGGAACTCCATTGCAAATAAAAGGCTCCTCCTCCGGACGCACAGGTGCAGTATTATAAAAGCGGGTTCTGGGATTCTCTCTCTTTAATTGCTTTACGGCATTAAAAACAGACTGGTTCAACACAGTACCACTGGTAGACAGGTCATATGCAATGGGAATTCCATTTCTGTCCGTGAGAAGATCCAGGTGAAGGGTGGAATCTGTACGTTTGGCATTGGGCTGCGTGTCAGAGGGCATGCTTCCCGGAATGGAAAAATTATAGCTGGTGTGATCCAAAAAAGCAGAAGTGGTATCTCTGGAAAGGATGCTGCCGGAATGCTCATAAATCCACTTCTGCAGATCTTTTTGCAGTTTCACGATAACATGAAAGGCAGAATCCAGGTCTTCGTCTGAGATGCTTCCGGATTCTTCGAAGTAGATTCCTTTTTCAATAGCTTCATTCCAGGTGCAATTTGGGTAAAGCGCACGGGAAATGACCATATATCGGAAAAGTTCTTCTATATTATAGGAGAGAGATAGATTCCAGGTCCTGGTACGCCAGAAAATGTCCAGCTGAAGCTCCTTATAAAGGTATTTCAGAATGCCGTAGCCTACATTTTTCAGAGAGTGTTCTCCCGGTGAGAGAGCAGTAGTAAGGTCAACATATACCACAGAGTTCTTTTTGGCTTCTCGTTCCTGGTTCATATCAGCGACAACCTTCTCGAAATGGCTGATGGGATCCGGGTAATCCTTCTTTAAATCTTCCAGATATCCCAACCCCATAATGGTTTTCTGACGAGTGGCTTTCTTCTCTTTATCATAGTAGGATTCGGTGATGGCAAGGTAAGTTCCCTTTGCCTTAGGGGTCTTTTTGAGAAACATAGGGGTCCTCCTGTATGCTTTATCATTTGAAAATGAAGATGGTGCGTAATCCTTGTTTGCCAATTGTATAAGTGCATTGGTTTTCTGGCAGTTATTATACCACACGAAAGAATGTACATCAAGATACACCATGAGTAAATACGAAAATCGGAGCGAATATAGTTTAGAAAACAGGGCGTGAAATTGTGCAATATGCTGAAATTCAGACAGGGGAAAATGGAGTAAACATGTAGCTTTTTTGCCCTGTGAAAGCAGAAAAAATAAGAATTTGTGTGCTTTTTTCAATTAAAAGTCGAAAATAACTACAGTACACCAAAATACACATTATAAAAATACGAAAATGAAGACCGAATCGTGCCAGATTTCTTAGTGAAACGGCAGAAAACAGGGATTTTTCAGGTGATTATAAATTATTGCTCCTTTAAAATCAGTGTGATATGATGATGAAAATGGATTTTGGGCTACTTCTGCCTGCAAAACCACACTGAAAAAAGGAAAACCCGATCTTAAAAAGGAGGTTGTAACATGAAAAAGAATTCAAGGCTGAAATCGTTTTTTGCCATACTTTTGGCGGTATCTATGATATTCCAGCAGTCCAGTCTGACTGTTCTGGCAACAGACGATACCTACGTTGAGGACGCGACGGCAACACCGACTCCGTCTGAAAGCGAAGCAGAAGCATACGCAACAGAGGGAACGGAACCGGTTGCTGAGAAACAGGAAGAACCTCAGCAAATGCAGGAAACTCCTGCTGCGGAACAAGCTCAGGAGCCAACGGAAGCACCTGCCGAGCAGCCAACAGAAGCGCCAACAGAGCAGCCGACGGAAGCACCAGCAGAGCAGCCGACAGAAGCACCAGCAGAGCAGCCAACAGAGGCGCCTGCAGCAGCTCCGACAGAAACACCTGCAACAGAGCCTACAGCGGCACCAGCAGCAGAAGTGACGGAAGCTCCTGCAGCACCGGAAGCTACAGCAACACCAGCTGCCGAGGCAACTGCAACTCCGACACCGGAAGTCAGCGCGTCCCCAAGTGAGACACCGACTCCGACAGAAGCACCGAAGACTTCTTTCAGATACGAAGACAGTCGTGTAGTGATTACAGCAACAGCTCCGGAAGATGCAAACCTTCAACAGGATGCAGAAATCAAAGCTGACTACATCGCACCTGGCACCGATCGCTACAATGCAGCAGTAGCAGCATTCAACAGCCAGCTGAGCAGCCAGTTGGGACTGGACGCTGAGAATACGGAAGCTGAGTACGTACTTTACGATGTATATTTCCTGACCGCCGACGGAAGCAGAATTGAACCTGAAAGCGGAAATGTAAAAGTAGATATGAGCTTCAAGAAAATTCAGGAAAGCACCGTTGACGGCGACGTCGTAAATAAAAATGTTGTCCACCTGGACAATGATGGACAGGCCGAAGTTGTAACCGAATACGTAAACACAAACGCAGACGGCGAGATCACCTCTATGGGTTTTACGCAGGATAGTTTTTCAATTGTGGGTGGCGTGACGACTTATGATGTTGAAACATCTGGAGGCGAAGGAAACAGTGAAAATGCATTAAAGTTAGATGCTTATATTACTAATGTAATAATACAGGATGCTAACCAGCAGACTATTACATCTCTTACAGAGACGACTACAGAAAGTAAAAGAACTGAATCATTTAATTTAGTTGGATATTTTGGAAATATTCCAGTAGATGAACTTGAAAAGCATGGCTGGAAAGTGGAATATCAGATTCCTGAACAGGACAAAATTAAACTTGAAGAACCGACGTCTGGTACGATAAAAAATGGTAGTAACGAAGTTATTGGAAATTATAGAATAACAACCGACGGATTTGTCAGTATGGAATTTGATAAGGACAAATTAGGTCATGGAACAGCAGTTGGAGGCAATTTTACCTGTTGGGCATATTTAGATTGCACAGACATAACTACTACTGGAGATGTAACATTAAAGTTTAATGATAAGGTTGAAAATAATGTTACAATTCGCGTAATTAAAAAAGAACAGTTGGAAATAAAGAAAGTTGCTGAAGTACCTGTAGTAAATTATGAGAATAATGAGATTACGTATACATACACAGTTAAAGTGTCATCTCCTACAGGAACGGTAAAATCAATTGATTTTGTAGATAAACTGGAAAAATGGTCTTCAGACGCGAATCTTAGTTGGAGCAGTTTAACTATAGAATGTAATGATCCACTTGTTAGTGTAGCATCGGATTGTTTAACTATATCTACGGAAAATAAAACTATATCAGGAACATTGCCTTGTTTATCAGTAGGTGAATTTTATACTATTACGTATAAAATTACGGAAAAATTCAATGAACCAGTAAATGGCAAGTTTTCAGAGAATAATACTGCAAAAGCAAAGACGAATCCATCAGGAAAACTGGAGGATTTAATAGAAGTAGAAGCCAAAAGCAATCCGGAGGTTAATTATACAAGCAAAGATTATAAAGATGTTGTAGTTGATAAAAAAGGAACTGGAGTTCAAGGCGATGATGGAAAGATTACATGGACTTATACAGTAACAGTTTCTTCACCACATGGCACTGGGGATGAAATTGACTTTAAAGATCAATTAAAGAGTGATGCAAAAGGTACAAGTCGTAAGGTTAAATCAGATTCCTTGTCTGTTAAGAAAAAAACAAATACAGCACCTGATGGTATAAATGTTACGTCGGAAAATTATCTGAAGGTTTCAGGTGATGAATTGCTTAAAGCGGATTCCATTGCAGTGTCTGGAAAATTGCCAGCGCTTAATGCTGGTGAATCTTATGAAATTACGTATCAGGTAGAAGAAAGTGGATTTACCGAAAGCAATTTTACAGCAAATGGAAAAAATACAGCGTATGCCAAGGTAACTGAAAAAGTTAAAGATGAGCACTCATCAGAGCCGACAATTTATTATGGTATTCCTAATTTAAATAAAAATGGAAATTATGATGCTGAAAACAATAAGGTAAATTGGACTATTGAGGTAAATAATAATTTTGCTAGCCTTGAAGGATATGAAGTTAGTGATATATTATTACAAAATGACATTCAGCAGAATGCTGATATTATAGCAAAGGTTACGATTCAGAAAACTGGATGGCTGGATGTTAAGCTGGTAGATGATGTAAAGTTACCTATAAAATTTTATACTGATAGTAATGGAAAACCATGTATGGAAGATGCTGCCGGTAAGGTGACTGAATTATATACAATTAGAGATTTTATAAAAATTGAATATTCTACCATGGTACCAGATGATAATAATTATTATGTTAAATATAATAATACGGCTAATATTGAAAAAGGAGGGGAAAATAAAGGAGAATCCAAAAAAGATGTTGATGCCATTAAACCAATAGTAACAAAGGATGATGCTATTGTAACTGAGAATAAGGATTCTGATGCAGTTAATCTGGCATGGACAACTTCTATAACAATTCCTGCTGATGGAATAAAAGTGGGTTCTTATTTTGAAGATTATCTGGAAAACCCATGGAGCGGTTCTGAACCTAAATTAGGCAGTTGGTTTACAAAAGAACAATTAGATAGCATGACGGTAACAGGAATAAATAAGAGCGATTATATAATTACTTATATTCAAACTGAAAATAATGCGAATTATTTCAAGGGATTTAAAATTACATTTAATAAAGCAATTTCTTATTCTGAGGTGAAACAGATTAGTCTTAGTTATTCTTCAACTGGTTATGTAGGAAATTTAAAAGCTGGAGAGAAGAAAGAGTTTGTTAATGAGGCTAAATTTACGCAGGACGGAAAGCAAACGACAGATAAAGGAAAAGGATTATATTCTAAAGAGTCAACCGGTCCAAAAGTTGACAAGGAAAATTTAACAGAGGATGGTTCTGTAAAGGATGCATTTTATAGCTGTGATAATAGTAAAAAGATAAGAATATATTATCGTGTTGTAATTGATACAGAAAGTTTAACTGAGAATATTGTTTATGAGGATGTGTTTCCGAATTATGGTACATTAGTTACTTCAGACTGGAAATACGATGGGAAAGAATGCGACTCAAATAACTCAAGGAAGGGCATTATTGTTCGGTATCTATCGGATACTACAGAAGCTGATAATTTGCGAGGAGTATTTGGTAATTTAGGCTTTGATTATTATGCAGCGAGTAGAATGGATGTCACCGAATCAAAAACAGGATCTTTTACAATAACCGTTGATAAGGATGCTATTGGTATTCATAGTAATGGCAATTGGTTTGCTCCGTATGGCGAGAGACCTAAACTTGTACTTTATTATGCAATTGATTATGATCTGAACAGTGTGGGTCTTACTGATCGAAATGATTGTGTTATAACCAATAATGGTACCGTATCATCAGGCGGAAAAAGTGATTCTTCTTCTGCAACAGCGACTGTAGAAATGAGTAAAGTAAGTAAATCTTCTGCAGGCTATCATGATGATACTAATACAATTAGTTATGCTGTTACAATTAACCCTGCTGGTGAAGAGGTGCTGGACGGAAATAATTTGACTGTTACAGATACGTTAAATTATACAGATCATGTAAATGACATAAAGGGAATTTCTTTAATTCCAGGTTCTGCAAAACTTTATCGAAGAAATGCGGATGGATCTAAAGGAGAGGATATAACTCCTAATGGAGGATGGATTTCAGTAACAGATGCAAATGGAATTTGTACTTTAGTAGCAAGTGTTCCAGATAAAACTGCATGTATTTTGGAATATAAATATTTGTTTGAGTACAAAAATATTAGTCGAAAGGACTATTTGATTTCTAATACAGCAGTTGTTTCAGGAGAAGCAAATAAGAAATGGACATCCACAGTGTCTACTCAGCTGAAAGATCAGGGAAGCGATGTAATTGCAAACACAGAGAGTACAATGCTTACATTAGTAAAACGAGATTCTCAAAATGCTGCGCTTTTCTTAGAGGGAGCAGTTTACAAGCTGGAAAAATATAATGGAACTAAATGGGTAACAGTCGGTGAAAATTATACAACTGATAAAAATGGTGTTGTCCAGCTTGGGGAAGAGATTAACGGTAAAATTGTTATGAAATATAACTATGCATACCGTTTAACAGAAATTAAAGCGCCAAATAATTATAAATGTGCATCTGAACCAATTTATATTTACTTGAAAGAGGCAAGCAGTAGTGTATCATACAAACCAACAGGTTTTGATGAATCAAAAGCATTGGGAAGCAATGGTGGATATATTTATGTTTCAGACGAAAAGGATCTTACTGAAAAAATAAGTATTCCAGTAGAAAAGCGTTGGGATGATGCTAATAATAAAGAAGGATTCAGACCATCTAAAATTACAGTAGTATTAATAAAAAATGGAACGGAAACAAAGACGACGTTAGAACTTACTGCTGATAATGATTGGAAGGGTGAATTTAGTAAACTTGACAAATTTGATAGTGCCGGTGATTTAATTTCCTATGGAATTAAGGAAATTGAAGTGAATTATTATCCGAAACCTGATGTTACAGGAGATGCAACTAAGGGATTTGTAGTTACGAATAAACGTACACCAGAGATGGTAGACATTTCGGTAAGCAAGAGCTGGGACGACAGCAACAACCAGGACGGAAAACGAGTGGGAGAAGTAGAAGTCCAGCTGTATGCAGATGGAAGCGCAGTAGCAGGAAAAGTCCTGAAGCTGAATGAAGGCAATGGCTGGAAGGGAACCTTCCAAGATCTGGATAAATATAAGAAGGGACAGGAAATCAAGTATACCGTAGTTGAAACCACAAATGTGAACGGTTATACAGCAAACGTAAGTGGAAGCGCCAAAGACGGTTATGTGATAACCAATATCCACACTCCAGAAAGTGTGAACATTGAAGGAACCAAGACCTGGAATGACAATGGCAATGCAGACATCAGACCAGAAACTATCACTATTAATCTTTATGCAAATAAAAAATTGGTTGCTTCCAAGACTGTAACAAAGACAGATGACTGGAAATGGAAATTTGCAGATCAGCCGAAATACGAAAAAGGGCAGGAAATTGAATACACCATAACAGAGGATAAAGTAGATGGATATATTACTGCACAGGGAATTGGCAATTATGATGTAGTCAATACTCCAACTACAGTAACTGTCGACAAAGTCGATGATGAAGGAAATCCAGTAAAGAATGCAAAGCTTCAGATTTCTGTAAAAGATGATAATGGAAATGTAGTAGCAAGCTGGAAAACAGATGATACCAGCTATGATATTATTGGTAAGCTGATTGCAGGAAACACTTATACACTGGAGGAAATTAATGTTCCGACAGGCTATGTTGCAGCAGATCCAATTACCTTTAAAGTAGAAGCTGATGGAACTATTACAGTGGACAACAAAACAATAGTTGGCAATAAACTGACTCTGGTAGATGCCAAACTACATTTCAATGTCAACAAAGTAGAACTTGGAAATGGTAAAGAAGTAGAAGGTGCTCATCTTGTAGTAATTGATAAGGAAACAGGTAAGACTGTAGATGAGTGGGTTTCTGAAAAAGGTAAAACTCACGACTTTGGTCCTAAACTTGAAGCTGGAAAGAGCTATATTCTTAGAGAAACAGTAGCTCCTGCTGGTTATAAGTATGCAACAGATATTGAGTTTACTGTTAAAAAAGATGGAACTATTGAAACCAATGCAAAAACTACAACAGATACAGATGGTAACAAGGTATACCTGGTAGAAGATGACACCACCAAGGTAACCATCACCAAAGTAGACGCCCTTGGCAATCAGCTTTCAGGCGTAGTACTCGAAATCCAGGACAAGGACGGCGTGGTAATCGATAGTTGGACAACTTCAACTAAGGACAACCCACGCGTAATCACTGGCAAACTGATCCTCGGCGAAACCTACAAGTTAGTCGAGAAATCCGCTCCAGCTGGTTATACCCTGGCAGATCCTGTTGAGTTTACGGTAAGTGAGAATGACATCGACAACAAAGTTGAGATGAAGAACACCTACTCCGCATCCGGAAGTCTGAACCTGACAGCTAAGAAGACTCTGACAACCACAGAGACACCACTTACAGAAGGTCAGTTTACATTCGAACTTCGCGACAAAGATGGCACTGTTCTTCAGACCAAGACCAACGATGCTGACGGAAACGTAACCTTTGACGAAATCAAGTACAGCCTTGTAAAAGACAACACAGATAAGAAAGTAGATGATACCGGCGAATACCAGTACACCGTAAATGAGGTGAAAGGTGACGCAGCAGGTTACACCTACGACGACACCATCTACACCATCAACGCAACCGTAACAGATGCAGGCAACGGTACCTTAACCGTAACCCCAGTCATCCATTCCTCCAAGGCAACCTCTGAGGATGCCACTGTAACAGGTATGGAATTTACCAACACCTACACCACATCTGGTCAGATCGCTCTTGGTGCAACCAAGACTCTGGAAGGCCAGACACTGGAAGCAGAGCAGTTCAGCTTCCAGGCAACAGAAATGGATGCAGATGGAAAGGCAGTAGAAAATGGTTACAACGAAACTGTGAAGAATGCTGACGGCGGCACCATCACATTCCCAATCATCACATACAAGGAATCCGGAACCCATTATTACCAGATCACAGAAGTAAAAGATGAGAAACCGGCATACCAGTATGATGAAAGAAAATACGTTGTAAAAGTAGACGTAACAGACGACAATGCAGGCAAGTTAACAGCGAAAGTTACTTCTGTCACAAAGAACGGCGAACCTGTAAAGAGTGAAGACCTCACTGGAGCAGTTACCTTCACGAATACCTACAGCGCTTCCGCTGACCTTGAACTGAAAGCCCAGAAGTCCATGAAGGTAGAAGCTGAGCAGCTTGGAACCTTCGAATTCGAACTGAAAGATGCAGATGGCAAGGTAATTGAGACAGTTAAGAACGACGAGAAAGGTGCGATCAGCTTCAGCAAGCTTTCCTATACAGAGAAAGATGCTGGCAAGACCTTTACCTACACCGTAAACGAAAAGCTCCCATCAGAGGCAGACACCTACGTATACGACAAAACTGTTTATACAGTAACTGTAAATGTAGAAGACAACCGTGACGGAACTCTGAAGCTTACCACCAAGGTAAATGGAGAAGATTACACTGAGACAGCCATGAAATTTGTCAACGATACTACCAAGGTTACCATTTCCAAGGTAGACGACACCACCCTGAAAGCTCTTGCAGGAGCAAAACTTCAGGTAGTAGATGACCAGGATAAGGTTGTGGAAGAGTGGACCTCAGATGGTACACCACATGTGATCACAGCGAAACTTGTTCTTGGCAAGACCTACAAACTGGTTGAGGCAGAAGCACCATCAGGATATGAGATCGCAGAGCCGATCACCTTCACTGTTGATGCAGATGACACCAAAAATGCAGTTGAGATGAAGGATGCCATGACAAAGAGCAAGACCGCTGCTATTGAGATCACCAAGGAACTGAAGCTGAACGATGCACTTGCAGGCGCTAAGGATATGACCTTCTACGCAGCACTTTTCGCAGATGCAGAATGCACAATTCCTGCTTCTGATGTAAAAGCACTTGAGTTTAAGAATGCATCTTCTTCCACAGTTACCTTTACCAATCTGGATCTTGGAAGAACCTACTATGTAAGTGAGACAGATGTAACCGGAAAAGCAATTGATTCAGGCATGACGCCGGATGAAAAGGTTTATGTACCGGTTTATCCACAGGGACAGGCAATCACCGTAACTGAGGATGGCGCAAAGAGCAGCATCACATTCGAGAACCAGTTCAGCGAATGGCCGGATGGATTCTACAAGATCGCGACTCTGAATGTAACCAAGAAGCTTCTTGGTGCAGATGGAAATGCCCTGGAAAGTGATGAGATTTTCTATGCAGGTATCTTTGATGACAAAGAGTGCACAACTCTTTCCACAAGAACAGAGAAGAACATCCTGACACTTGATCTTGCAGGCGGCTCCACAGTATCTGAGAGTACACAGGCAGTTGTAATACCGGATGAAGCCTTTACGCTCTATGTTGCAGAGACAGATGCAGAAGGAAATCTGGTAGATGGTACAGACGGATTCAGATACGCAGTAACTGTTGAAAATGGAAATGTACTGTTTGATGAAAATAATCTCAATGCAGAGGTAACCATCATTAACCAGAAACAACCGGAAGCAACACCTACTGTAACTCCTGAGGAGACCATAACTCCTACACCAACCCCAGGCACCTCCACAGGTGTTAAGACAGGTGATGACACACCAATCGGCTTCTATATGGCATTGTTCTTTGTTGCAGCTCTCGCAATCGAAGAAACAACCAGAAGACGCCGCAAAAAAGAACAGGATTAACAAATCACAATTAAATAATCAGAACCGCCCCTGCAGGAAGAATCCTACCAGATTCGCCCGCAGGGGCGGTTCTTTTTAAAAGAATTTTGTTGTAGTAAGATACTTTTTTGTGTGTTATACTAATGCAAGAAGTTGAAGATGCTCCGGAATTATCAGCTGCATTGTATAAAGCTTTTAAGTGCAGTGTAATTCAGCATAATCGAAGAAATGAATTAAATACATCCCAATACCGGTTGTTTAAACAAACTGATTGGGCACTATTTGGAGGAAAAAATGAAAAAAGAGAACATTCCTGCATACGAGGTTTTGAAACAGGAGAATCTGACCGATATCCATTCCGCCGGATATCTGGTTCGCCATAAGAAAACAGGAGCCAGACTGGTTCTGATCGAGAATGATGATGAGAATAAGGTATTTTCCATTGCCTTTCGTACTACGCCGAAGAACAGCACCGGTGTTCCCCACATTCTGGAACACAGCGTTCTGTGCGGCTCCCGCGAGTTTCCGCTGAAGGATCCATTTGTAGAGCTGGTAAAGGGCTCTCTGAATACCTTCCTGAATGCCATGACCTACCCGGACAAGACCTGTTATCCGGTGGCAAGCTGCAATGACCAGGATTTCCAGAACCTGATGCATGTGTATCTGGACGCTGTTTTTTACCCGAATATTTATAAGAAAGAGGAGATTTTCCGCCAGGAAGGATGGAATTACCATCTGGAGAAGAAGGAAGGCCCGCTCACATACAATGGTGTTGTATACAATGAGATGAAGGGCGCATTTTCTTCCCCGGACGAGGTGCTGGAAAGAGAAATTATGAACCATCTTTTCCCGGACAATACCTACGGCGTGGAATCCGGCGGCAATCCGGAGAATATTCCGGAGCTTTCCTATGAAGAGTTTCTGGATTTCCACCGCACCTACTATCATCCGTCCAACAGCTATATTTACCTTTACGGAAATATGGACATGGAAGAGAAGTTGCGATTTATTGATGAGAAATATCTGTCCGCATTTGAGGCTTTGGACGTTGATTCCAGTATTAAGGAGCAGGCAGCTTTTTCCCAGGTGAAAGACCTGCAGATCGAGTATCCCATTGCGGAGAACGAGGAAGAAGAGGATAACACCTATCTCTCCTATAACATGGTTGTAGGAAATGCCATGGACAGTACCCTGGGTGTGGCATTTGATGTGTTGGATTATGCACTTTTAAGTGCGCCGGGAGCACCGCTGAAGCAGGCTCTTCTGGACGCCGGAATCGGTAAGGATATTTATGGCGATTACAGCGACGGTGTTTTGCAGCCGTATTTCTCCGTGATTGCAAAAGGTGCCAGAGCTGCCCGGAAGGAGGAATTTGTTTCCATTATCCGAAATTGCCTTCAGGACATTGTGAAAAATGGAATTGATAAGAAGGCGGTTCTTTCCGGAATCAATTACATGGAGTTCCGTTACCGCGAAGCAGATTTTGGACAGTTTCCAAAAGGTCTGATGTATGGACTGGATATTATGGGAAGCTGGCTTTATGATGATGAGAATGCTTTTTCCCAGGTAAAGCTTCTGGAGATTTATGATCAGCTGAAAATTGCAGTAAATGAAGGCTATTTCGAGAATCTGATCCAGAAATGGCTTCTGGACAATACACATGGTGCGATCCTGACTCTTGTGCCGAAGCGCGGTCTTGCAGCCCAGCGTGAGAAAGAGCTGGCAGACAGGCTGGAAGCATACAGAAGCAGCCTTTCCGATGAACAGCTGGAAGAAATGGTAAGAAAGACAAAAGCCCTTGAGGCTTACCAGGAGTCTGAGGAGAGACCGGAGGACCTGGAATGCATTCCTATGCTGAAGCGTTCCGATATCCGCAAAGAAGTGAATGGTTTTTCCAATGAAGAGCTTCAGGTGGAGGACAGTCTGTTCCTGTATCAGGATGTATGCACCAATGGAATCGGTTATGTAAATATTATGTTCGAGATTAAGGATATGGCTGTTGAGAAGGTCCATTATCTTGGACTTTTGAAGTCTGTTCTCGGATATGTGGATACAAAGAATTACACTTACGGTCAGCTGTTTAATGAGACCAATGCCAGAACCGGCGGTATCCAGTGCGGCATAGATGTTTTTGACAAGGCGAACGACCCGGAAGCATTCCGTACCATGTTTACCATCCGTGGCAAAGCACTGTATTCCCAGATGGATTTCCTGTTCCAGATGATGGAAGAAATCCTGAATACTTCTAAGCTTTCAGATACCAGACGTCTTGGTGAGATTATCGGGGAGATCAGGTCCAGAGGACAGGCTTCCCTGATTGGCGCAGGCCATCAGACAGCAGTACTCCGCAGCGCTGCCTACGGTTCTCCAATGGCAGAATATCAGGATGAGATGGCAGGCGTTGGCTATTACAAATTTATCGAAGACCTTGAGAAGAATTTTCAGGAGAAAAAGGACGAGATCGTAGCCGGACTTCAGAATGCCATGGCAGAGATCATCCGAAAGGATTCCTTCATGGTAAGCTATACCGGAGAAAGAGAGTCTGTGGAACAGGTGAAGGCCTTAAGCGGTGCCCTGAAGAAGAGTCTGCCGGAGAGTACCTGTGAGGTTCCGGAAACTGCCATTACCTGCAGGAAAAAGAACGAGGGCTTTAAGACCTCCGGACAGGTTCAGTATGTGGCAAGAACCGGTAACTTTGTAAAAAAAGGCTTTACCTATACCGGTGCCCTGGAAATTCTGAAGGTTGCCTTAAGCTATGATTATCTGTGGATCAATCTTCGTGTAAAGGGGGGCGCATACGGCTGTATGAGCGGCTTTAAGAGAAGCGGGGAGAGTTATTTCGTTTCCTACAGAGATCCCCATCTTCGCAGAACTCTTGAAATATATGAGGGTGTGCCGGAATATGTGCGTACCTTTGCAGCGGATGAACGTGAGATGACCAAATACATTATCGGTACCATCAGCGGAAAGGATGTTCCAAGAACACCGCAGACACAGGGCGCCCTTGGCAGAATGGCTTATTTCCGCGGTCTCACTGTGGAGATGTTGCAAAAAGAGCGTGACCAGATCCTGAATGCTACAGTAGAGGATATCCATGCACTGGCTCCTCTGATCCAGGCAGTTCTCTCCGATGACCAGCTCTGTGTGGTTGGAAGCGAGAATGCAATCGAGAAGGCGAAGGATGTATTTATGGAGACCAAGCCGCTGGTAAGCTGCTGATAAAAGTTAAGAAAGATGAGGATATATTTTAATGACACCAGATTTTAAATCCGGATTTGTTGCAATTATTGGCCGCCCGAACGTTGGGAAATCTACCCTGATGAACCATCTGATCGGCCAGAAGATCGCGATCACATCCAAGAAGCCCCAGACCACCAGAAACCGCATCCAGACAGTCTATACCTGTGAGAAGGGACAGATCGTTTTTCTGGATACGCCTGGTATCCATAAGGCGAAGAATAAGCTTGGAGAGTATATGGTAGCCGTTGCAGAGCGTACCCTGAAAGAGGTGGATGCAATTATGTGGCTGGTTGAGCCGTCTACCTTCATTGGAGCCGGTGAGCGCCACATTGCAGAGCAGCTCCAGGGCGTTGGCGTGCCGGTCATTTTGATCATTAATAAGATCGATACAGTGAAAAAAGAGGAGATCCTTCCGGCAATCGATACGTACCGCAAGATCTGTGATTTTGCAGAGATTATCCCTTGCTCTGCACTCCGCGGACAGAACACAGAGGATATTATTGACAGTATTTTGAAATATCTGCCTTATGGACCCATGTTCTATGATGAGGATACCGTAACGGACCAGCCTCAGCGCCAGATCGTGGCAGAGGTGATCCGTGAGAAGGCGCTTCACGCACTGGATGCGGAGATTCCACATGGAATCGCAGTGGCAATTGACAAAATGAAGGAGCGTCCGGGCAAAAATCCTATGGTGGATATTGAGGCGACCATTATTTGCGAGAGGGATTCCCACAAGGGCATTATCATTGGAAAAGGCGGTGCCATGCTGAAGAAGATCGGCAGCAACGCCAGATTTGAGCTGGAACGTATGCTGGACTCCAAGGTAAACCTGAAGCTTTGGGTAAAGGTGAAAAAAGACTGGCGTGACAGTGATTTTATGATCAAAAACTTTGGATATGATAAGAAGGAAATCTGAATATGAGTGATCTGATCACGGTACAGGGAATTGTACTTTCTGCGCAGCCTGTGGGAGAGTATGACAAGCGGATCGTGCTTCTTACCAGGGAGAGGGGGAAGATTTCCGCTTTCGCCAAGGGCGCCAGACGGCAGAACAGCCCGTTTATGGCAGCTGCCAATCCTTTTGTGTTCGGGAACTTCACCCTGTATGAAGGGCGCAGCAGCTACAATCTGAACCAGGTGACCGTGACCCATCATTTTGTGGAGCTGGCCGCCAGACAGCCGGGAGTTTATTATGGTTATTACTTTCTGGAACTGGCAGATTATTTCGGAAGAGAGGGCACAGATGAGAAGAATATGATGAATCTTCTTTATCTTACTGTGAAGGCTCTCCTGAATCCGGAGATCGATGACCGGCTGGTAAGGTGCATTTTTGAACTGCGAACTATGACAGAGCAGGGGCTGATGCCGGAGCTTTTCCGGTGTGTGAACTGTGGGGAGGAGATCACCGGAAAAGAGAATCTGTTCTTTTCCCAGGAGGCACATGGAATCCTGGATGGGGACTGCCTGAAGAAAGCAAGCCCCGGAGAAGCCAGAACCGCCCGCCGGATTTCCCCGGCAGCACTTTATACCATGCAGTACATTGTAAGCTCGCCCATGACGAAGCTATACAGCTTTACAGTGACCGATGAGGTGCTGTGGGAGCTGGAACGGCATATTCAGCCTTATGTGGCAGGGAATACGGATAAGAAATTTAAGAGTTTGCAGATATTAGAAGTTATGATGTAAGTGGATTGGATGTTGCACATAACAGGAAAGCTGATTAACGTGCTTTGCTCTATACTTCGATAGCAGCACATGATTTGCTGTTCAAAAGTGCGGAAATTGTGTTTTTGCGGCAGAATGTACGGAATTGAGTACGCGGTATAACTTTACAAAAAGAAAAGTTGCGAGTATAATATTAGAAAATCATCTATCAAACAATGAGGAGAGATATCATGGAAAAAACAATGGACAAGATTATTGCTCTGGCAAAAGCAAGAGGATTTGTTTACCCGGGTTCTGAGATCTATGGAGGTCTTGCGAATACATGGGATTACGGCAACCTTGGCGTAGAGCTTAAGAATAACGTAAAGCGCGCATGGTGGCAGAAATTCATTCAGGAGTCTCCGTACAACGTAGGTGTTGACTGTGCCATCCTGATGAACCCGCAGACCTGGGTCGCATCCGGACATCTGGGAAGCTTCTCTGATCCGCTTATGGATTGTAAAGAGTGCCATGAGCGTTTCCGCGCAGACAAGATCATCGAGGACTACAGCCAGGAGCACGGCATTGAGCTTGAGAGCTCTGTAGACGGATGGTCTCAGGAAGAGATGAAGAATTTCATCGAAGAGCATAATGTTCCATGTCCTTCCTGTGGCAAACACAATTTCACAGATATCCGTCAGTTCAACCTGATGTTCAAGACCTTCCAGGGCGTAACTGAGGATGCTAAGAATACTGTATATTTAAGACCTGAGACAGCACAGGGTATTTTTGTAAACTTCAAGAACTTACAGAGAACATCCCGTAAGAAGATTCCATTTGGTATCGGTCAGATCGGTAAATCCTTCCGTAACGAGATCACACCTGGTAACTTCACATTCCGTACCCGTGAGTTCGAGCAGATGGAGCTTGAGTTCTTCTGCGAGCCGGACACAGACCTTGAGTGGTTTGCATACTGGAAGAGCTTCTGCCTGAACTGGCTGCATTCTCTTGGACTGAAGGATGAGGAAGTACGTTACCGTGACCATGACAAGGAAGAGCTGAGCTTCTACAGCAAGGCTACTACAGACGTTGAGTTCCTTTTCCCATTTGGATGGGGCGAGCTTTGGGGAATCGCAGACAGAACAGACTACGACCTTACCCAGCACCAGAATGTATCCGGACAGGATCTTACTTACTTCGATGATGAGAAGAAGCAGAAATATATCCCATATGTAATCGAGCCGTCACTTGGTGCTGACCGTGTGGTTCTTGCATTCCTTTGCAGTGCATATGATGAGGAGGTTCTGGATGCAGAGAAGAACGACGTTCGTACAGTCCTTCACTTCCATCCGGCACTTGCACCGGTTAAGATCGGTGTGCTTCCGCTTTCCAAGAAGCTGAACGAGGGCGCTGAGAAAATCTACGCTCAGTTATCAAAGAAATACAACTGCGAATTTGATGATCGTGGAAACATCGGTAAACGTTACAGAAGACAGGACGAGATCGGTACTCCGTTCTGCGTAACCTACGATTTCGATTCCGAAACTGACGGAATGGTAACTGTCCGTGACCGTGATTCCATGGAGCAGGTTCGTATTAAGATTGATGAGCTGGATGCTTACTTCGCAGATAAATTTACATTCTGATTTATGTGACAGGCAGTTCAGAATCCTCATATAACAGGAATCTGAAAATGCCGCAGCAGCGTGTGGAAACCGCGTGGAGTGTATATAAAGTAATAAAAGGGCTGACTTTCTGAAATCAGATGGTTGGTCCTTTTGCTGTCCGTATTTGCCCGGAACAGCAGTTATTGGAGTTACGAGGAAATGAAAAAAAGACGTTGGACGTGTATTGATATTTTGAAATGCCTGGCTGCTATTGCAGTGGTTGAGATCCACAAGCCTCTGGAAATACAGGGGGGAGATGAATTCCTGATCCTGTGCCGTTTTGCAGTGCCTGTGTTTTTTATGATCACCGGATTCTTTTACCCGGAAACAGTGGCGAAGAAACGGGAACTGAAGCAGTTTGGCAAAATTTTCACCATTACCATTGGCGCAAATCTGTTTTACCTGCTATGGGAAATCCTTCTGGCAGTTGAGAAAAGAGAAAATATAAAAGAAGCACTGCTTGCAAGGTTTGAGAAAAGAGTTCCGGAGGATTTTATTTTGTGGAATTTTTCCCCGCTTTCACCGCACCTGTGGTATCTGCAGGCACTTCTCTATGTGCTTGTAATTGCTTTTATTGTAGAACATCTGGGACTGAGAAAGCTGGCTTATCTGGCGATTCCGGTGCTGTTGGCGGGAAGTCTCATAAAGGGAAGCTATTCCCTGTTTTTTGTGGGAAAAGAAGACTGTCATATTTATTATGCAAGGAACTTTCTGTACTGCGGACTTCCCTTTTTCTGGCTGGGCTGCTGGTTTGGATCCAGAAAGGAGGCTCTTCTTAGCTTTCTGGACAGGAAGAAAATGGGATTTTTGCTGTGTGGACTTCCTGTTTTCTGGAATATGGCTGTTATGGAGCAGAAGTGGCTGGAAAAGCGAAATGTCCTGGGAACCCAGGAAGAGTATGCTGGAACCATTTTTCTGGCAATCTGCATCTTTCTTCTTTTTATTGGCTGGCAGAATTTTTATGTGGAGAATTCTCTTACCAGAGCATTGGCAAAAGTGGGAAAAGACTATTCCATGCTTATCTATGTTCTTCACTATGCGGTTCTGCAGGCCTTGTCCAGATGCTTTAAAGGCAGAAGGAGCCTGCTCGCAAAGGGATACCATCAGTATGGGATGATGTTTGTGTTTGCGGTTACTGTGGTGATGGTGGCAGTTTACGCTAATGCTAGAGCCTGTTTGAAAAATCATTCTCGCAAATTGTGACGAACATCTTGCAGAAAGCCTTTTTCAGACACAATCTGGGAAAAAACTGAGGATGCCTTATGAAACTGAAAAGTGAGTGAATAAAATATCGGTACACTTCCAGAAGCGCGGAAGTGTACCGATATTTTTTTGCTCTGCTTAGAATGTGTCTGAAAAATCATTCCCACAATCTGCACGCCTCGCTTTGCGGTATATTTTGCCCAAATTCGGTTGCGTAGCCCGCTGCGGCGCCCTCATCCGGGCATGATCTCCCACAAATTGTGACGAACATCTTGCAGAAAGCCCTTTTCAAACACGATTTAGAATATTTCAATAGTATATGCCGTTTCAAACATCTCATCCATTTTCAGATGATTGATAAATGGTTTCTCCGACAGATCTCCTGTGAATCCGCAATCATCGCAGCGTCCCATCCATGGCTCCAGGCAGACAAATGGGGCATCCTGGGAAGCTGACCAGATCCCGAAATTGGGGAATCCCACACAGCGCAGCTCCAGATAAGGAGTGCCGTCTGGCAGCTGGATGCCAGCCCTTGTGATCTGATTGTCAAATACCAGTGCATCGTGGTCAAACATGTGATCCTCAATCTGGCAGGTGCCATTTTCCAGCTTCAGAGTGGCCTTTTCCTCAGCCTTGGCCGTGCCGCTCTCCGGATCAAGAAGAAGGTATGTAAGGCTTTCCTGTCCGTCGAAGGTAAGACGGTAATCACTTCTTCTGGTATCCGGCAGAACCGGTACACGAAATGCCGGATGTCCGCCGATGGCGAAATACATATCCGTGTCACTGTTATTTGCTACCTTCCAGCTGACTGTAAGGGTGCGCCCCTTCAGAATATGACGGATGCGGAGCACGAAATCAAAAGGATAAACCTCTTTGGTCTCTTCTGTAGAACGAATCTGGTGGGTTACGGAATCCAGTGTGGAATCAATACATGTGAAATCTGTGTCACGGGCAAAGCCATGCTGCTTGGAAGCATATTCCTTATCACCGATCCGGTAATGATTTCCATAATGCTTTCCTACATTTGGAAAAAGAACCGGCGCATGACGTCCCCAGAACCTGGGATCTCCCTGCCAGATCACCTCACGGTCTTTCTCTTTGTCATAAATGCTGACCAGCTCAGCCCCATGGTCGTCAATGGTCACTTTCAGAAAGTCATTTTCCAAAACTCTTTTCATGATGTAAAACCTCCATGTGTGATGTTATATGTGGAGCGCGAATTCTGTCTGCTGCACTCCACAGAGCGCGTTTTCTCCATTATATCACTATATCTGTAAATTTCACCATCAAAAAATTGCATTATTTGTCCAAAATATAAATAATTCATATAAAAATGACATAAAAACATAATTAAATATGCAAAACGTACAATATCACATTGACTTTGTTATATGCCTTTGGTAAACTATACAATTATAGGGTGAATGGCATAGAAATTTTCGACACCCACATCCATTCGAAATAGAGGAGGAATACCACCATGGCAAAGAAAAGAAATATTATTGTAGGACAGTCCGGCGGACCAACATCTGTAATTAATTCCAGTCTTGCGGGCGTATACAAGAATGCAGTAGAGCGTGGCTTTGACAAGGTATATGGAATGCTTCACGGAATCCAGGGGCTGCTTGACGAGCAGTATATCGACCTTTCTACCCAGATTCATTCCGAGCTTGACATTGAGCTTCTGAAAAGGACTCCGTCCGCATTTCTTGGTTCCTGCCGTTATAAGCTTCCGGAAATCCACGAAGACAGAGCTATCTATGAGAAAATCTTCGATATTCTGAATAAACTGGAAATCTATGCATTTATCTACATCGGCGGAAATGATTCCATGGATACCATCAAGAAGCTGTCTGATTATGCCATCATTACCGGACAGACCCAGAAATTCCTTGGTGTTCCGAAGACCATTGACAATGACCTTGCACTTACCGATCATACCCCAGGCTTCGGAAGTGCAGCCAAGTATATAGCAGCTTCCACCAAGGAAGTGATCCGTGACGCAGAAGGTCTCACCTATAAGAAAAATATGATTACCATTATGGAAATCATGGGAAGAAATGCGGGCTGGCTTACAGGCGCCACTGCACTTTCCAAGTCAGAAGACTGCGAAGGACCAGATCTCATTTACCTTCCGGAGGTTCCCTTTGATATTGAGAAATTCCTCGCAAAAGTGAAAGACCTTCTGAAAAAGAAATCCTCCGTTGTCATTGCTGTATCCGAAGGAATCAAGCTGGCTGACGGACGTTATGTCTGCGAGCTTGGAAGCGTAGGAGATTATGTGGACGCATTTGGACACAAGCAGCTGCAGGGAACTGCCACCTATCTGGCGAATTTCCTGGCAGCAGAGTGCGGCTGCAAGACCCGTGCCGTAGAGCTTTCCACCCTTCAGAGAAGCGCTTCCCATATGGCATCCCGGGTGGATATTGATGAGGCTATGATGGTTGGCGGTGCAGCCGTAAAGGCAGCAGATGAAGGTGACACCGGCAAGATGGTAGTCATCGACCGTGTATCCGACGATCCATATATGGCAGCTACTGGAATTTACGATGTACACCGAATCGCCAATGAAGAGAAGCTGGTTCCGAGAAACTGGATGAACAAGGATGCAAATAATGTGACCAAGGACTTTATCGACTATATTAAACCACTGATCCAGGGCGATTATCAGCCGATCATGGTAAATGGTGTTCCCCGTCATCTGGTGCTGAATACTGGAAGAAAAAAGAAAAATTGAGAAAATGATAAAAAATTGACTGTTTTTTGCCAGAATTACCTTGACGAATGACGAATAAGCCTATAAAATAACTATGTGCGTATAAAACATAGTTTATGTTTATGAAAGTAACTGTGAAGATACTGAACAGTTACCAATGAACAAATTTTTAGGAGGAAAATGTAAAATGGCAAAATGGGTTTACATGTTTACAGAAGGTAACGCTGATATGAGAAACCTTCTGGGTGGTAAAGGTGCTAACCTTGCTGAGATGACAAACCTTGGACTTCCTGTACCTCAGGGATTTACAATCACTACTGAAGCTTGTACTCAGTACTATGAGGATGGAAGACAGATCAACGACGAGATCATGGGTCAGATCATGGAAGCAATCACCAAGATGGAAGGAGTTACCGGAAAGAAATTCGGTGACATCGAGAATCCTCTGCTTGTTTCCGTTCGTTCAGGCGCAAGAGCTTCTATGCCAGGTATGATGGATACTATCCTGAACCTTGGTTTAAATGAAGACGTTGTAGCTGTATTATCTGAGAAATCCGGCAACCCACGTTGGGCTTGGGACTGCTACAGAAGATTTATCCAGATGTACTCTGACGTAGTTATGGAAGTTGGTAAGAAATATTTCGAAGAGCTTATCGACAAAATGAAAGCTGAAAGAGGCGTTAAACTTGACGTTGAGCTTACAGCTGACGACCTTAAAGAACTTGCTATGCAGTTCAAGGCTGAATATAAAGAAAAAATCGGTTCCGATTTCCCGGCTGACCCGAAAGAGCAGTTAGTTGGTGCAATCAAAGCCGTATTCCGTTCCTGGGACAACCCACGTGCCAACGTATATCGTCGTGACAACGATATCCCATATTCCTGGGGTACAGCTGTTAACGTACAGATGATGGCATTCGGTAACATGGGTGATGACTGTGGTACTGGTGTTGCATTTACAAGAGACCCAGCTACAGGAAACAAAGGTCTGTTCGGTGAGTTCCTTACCAATGCACAGGGTGAGGACGTTGTTGCTGGTGTTCGTACACCTATGCACATCGCTGAGATGGAGCAGAAGTTCCCGGAAGCATTCAAGAAATTTACAGAAGTTTGCCATACTCTGGAGACACACTACAGAGATATGCAGGATATGGAGTTCACTGTTGAGCATGGCCAGTTATACATGCTGCAGACACGTAATGGTAAGAGAACCGCTCAGGCTGCTCTGAAAATCGCTTGTGACCTTGTTGATGAGGGAATGAGAACAGAGGAAGAAGCAGTAGCTATGATCGATCCTCGTAACCTTGATACTCTTCTTCATCCGCAGTTCGACGCTAAGGCTCTGAAAGCTGCTACACCAATGGGCAAAGGTCTTGGAGCTTCTCCAGGAGCTGCTTGTGGTAAGATCGTATTCACAGCTGATGACGCTGTAGAGTGGGCTGAGAGAGGCGAGAAGGTTATCCTTGTTCGTCTTGAGACATCCCCAGAGGATATCACAGGTATGAAATCTGCTGAAGGTATCCTGACAGTTCGTGGTGGTATGACATCTCATGCAGCAGTAGTTGCCCGTGGTATGGGTGAGTGCTGTGTATCCGGATGCGGTGATATCGCTATGGACGAAGCTAATAAGAAATTTACACTTGCTGGCAAAGAGTTCCACGAGGGAGATTTCCTTTCCATCGATGGTACAACAGGTAACATCTACGACGGAATCATCCCGACAGTAGACGCTACAATCGCTGGTGAGTTCGGACGTATCATGGCATGGGCTGACAAGTACAGAACAATGAAGGTTCGTACAAACGCTGATACTCCTGCTGACGCTAAGAAAGCAGTTGAGCTTGGTGCTGAAGGTATCGGTCTTTGCCGTACAGAGCATATGTTCTTCGGTGAGGGACGTATCGATGCATTCCGTGAGATGATCTGCTCCACAACAGCTGAGGAGAGAGAAGCAGCACTTGCTAAGGTTCTTCCATATCAGCAGGAAGACTTCGAAGGTCTGTTCGAGGCTCTCGAGGGCAACCCTGTAACAATCCGTTTCCTGGATCCGCCGCTTCATGAGTTCGTTCCTACAGAAGAGGAAGACATCAAGAAGCTTGCTGATGCTCAGGGCAAGACTGTAGAAGAGATCAAGACAATTATCGCTTCTCTTCATGAGTTCAACCCAATGATGGGACATCGTGGATGCCGTCTGGCAGTTACTTACCCAGAGATCGCTAAGATGCAGACAACAGCAGTTATCCGTGCAGCTATCAATGTAAAGAAAGCTCACGCTGACTGGAATATCTGCCCAGAGATCATGATCCCGTTAGTAGGCGATATCAAAGAGCTTAAATATGTTAAGAAGTTTGTTGTTGAGACAGCTGACGCTGAGATCGCAGCAGCAGGCGTAGATCTGAAATATGAAGTAGGTACAATGATCGAGATCCCACGTGCAGCTCTTACAGCTGACCAGATCGCTTCTGAGGCTGACTTCTTCTGCTTCGGTACCAACGACTTAACTCAGATGACATACGGCTTCTCCCGTGATGACGCTGGTAAATTCCTTAACGCTTACTATGATGCTAAGATCTTCGAGAACGATCCATTTGCAAAACTGGATCAGGTTGGTGTTGGTAAGCTTATGGATATGGCTATCAAACTTGGTAAGCCAGTTAACCCGAACCTTCACATCGGAATCTGTGGAGAGCACGGTGGAGATCCATCTTCTGTAGAGTTCTGCAACAAGATCGGTCTTGACTATGTATCTTGCTCACCATTCCGTGTACCGGTTGCTCGTCTGGCAGCAGCTCAGGCAGCTATCGCTCAGAAAAATAAATAATTCATTCTGAATATATATTTAAGTCATACTTCGGTGTGACATGTGTCCAAGCGTAAGAATAACCTTGGAGAATTGTAGAAATACGGTTCTTCAAGGTTTTTTTGTTTCTATGAAATGTAATACAACTAACCGGGCAAAATCGATAGCAAATTATGCCAATACAGGAGGCGGATAAAAATGTTACTGTTCACTCCGTGACCAGTAACCGCTCCGCGATGCACAGAAATCATGCATTCGCATGATTTCGCGCCGCAATTCTCGGGTTTTCTGTGAACTTTGTTCACAAAAAACACCTCGCGGAATGTTACCAGTGAACAGTAACATAAAAATTACTTTTCTAATTAACCGGGATGATGTTATAATGAAGTAAACAAAAATAATTGTATACATTCAATATAAAAAAGGTGAATGGAATGGTTAATAATAAACTTGACCCACATTATAAAACAAAGGAGTGTAAAACATGGATTGGGATTTGAAAATAACAGATATGGCAGGAGCTACGCCGGAACATTCTGCGGTAATTGTAAATTTTGTTGCAGCAATCAGATATCAGTTAAAGAATAGTACATGCTATGTATATTCGGATAATGTTCAATATCGTTTCAAAGATAATCAGGGAAACAACAAGATTGTAATTCCTGATGCTTCCATAAACTGCCGTACAAAATCAAGACGTGGAAACACTTTTACAGATGCGCCGCGTTTTGTTATGGAAGTTCTGTCACCATCAACAGAAAATTATGACCGGACAGAGAAAATGCAGTTATATTGTGAACAGGAGATTGAAGAGTATTGGATTGTTGACTGGCGTAAAAGAACAGTTGAAATCTATGAACTAGACTATGAAGGAGAGATTCCGAAATACTACCTTTTGAAGACGATTACTGAAGAAAATAAAGACGAGTTACACTTAATTCATTTCCCTCAAATAAAGATCACCTTTGATGAACTATTTGAGGAAATTGATTAGTGGTTTATAACAAAGACAGCAGTAAATATGCCAGCTACTAAATAAAATTGCAGTTTTATTGGATTTCGCCAATTGTGATGAACGATTCATTTGATACTTGGTATGATAAGAAATGAAATACAAAAGTTGAGGTAAAAGATAATGCTGGAAACTCAAAGATTAATATTAAGAAAATGGACTGAGGAAGATGCAGAAAGCTTATTTGAATATGCAAAGGATCCGGAAGTTGGCCCTATTACAGGCTGGCCTCCTCACAAAAATGTAGAAGAAAGTAAAAACGTAATCAGAAATGTGCTTAATGGAGCAGAGTGTTACGCAATCTGTAGAAAAGAAAATAACATTGCGATTGGTAGCATAGAATTAATTCTGAATAGCCATACAGATATGACCGAACGGGATGACGAATGTGAACTTGGATATTGGCTTGGGCAGCCATTCTGGGGACGAGGCTATATGCCGGAAGCTGCCAGTGCACTAATACGACATGGGTTTGAAGATCTTGGCATGACAACCATCTGGTGTGGTTATTACGATGGAAACCGGAAATCAAAGCGCGTACAAGAAAAATTAGGCTTTGTTTTCCATCATACCTGTAATGAAGTTCCTGTGCCACTTTTTAATGAAGTACGTGTTGGACATACCAATGTAATGACAAAAGATCATTGGGAGAAATTATATAAATAACATTTTCTCGAAATGCGCACTGGCTCAAGCGGGTTGGTGCATTTTTTCTTCTAGAGCGTGTTTAAAACGATTACCGTTTCCTTTTTATTCGGATCTGTAATATGCTTGACGTAGAAATAAGTAAAAACTATAATTAATGTAATTGAAATAAACATATGATATGCCTCAAAGGGGGAATTATTATGGACGTTAATTTTGAGTATTGATTCCCCATTGAAGCTCAAATATGCTTCGGAAAGGAAAGTTTATACTAATGAAAACCAAGATTCAGGATATGACCTCTGGTTCGCCGGGGAGATTGATCATTCTTTTTGCAATTCCCTTGATGTTGGGGAATATCTGTCAGCAGCTTTATACAATGGTGGATACTATGGTCGTTGGCCAGATTGCAGGTGTGGAGGCTCTTGCAGCACTGGGTGCGGTTGACTTTCTGATGTGGGTTGTCACAGGAATATCCACTGGTCTCACTCAGGGATTTTCTATTCAGCTCTCCCAGTATTATGGTGCAAAGGATTTTGAAAATCTGCGTAAATCTCTGGCACACAGTTACCGGCTGACTGCATTCATCGCAGTGGGAGTATTCATTCTCAGCCAGTCCTTTGCTGCACTGGTATTAACAGGGCTGCATACACCTTCCAATATTATTGGAATGTCATTATTATATCTGCGTATTATTTTCTGCGGAATCCCGGCTACTGCAGCTTATAATATGTTTGCCGCTGCTTTAAGGGCTATGGGAAACAGTAAAACACCATTAACGGCAATGATCATCGCATCTGTACTGAATATTTCATTGGATATCCTTTTTGTGGCAGGCTTCGGATGGGGTGTGGCAGGGGCAGCAATCGCAACTGTGATTGCGCAGAGTTTTTCTGCCGTGTACTGTTTCCTGATTTTACGCAGAATTGATATTGTTCATCTGTCCAGAGCAGATTTTATGTCTGCCGCAGGAATGAATGCCCGTCTGATGAAGCTTGGTATTCCTGTTGTATTTCAGAATATCATTATCGGTGTAGGCGGTCTGGTAGTCCAGTACGTGATCAATGGCTATGGCTTTCTTTTTGTGGCAGGATTTACAGCTACAAACAAGCTTTATGGTCTGTTGGAAATGGCAGCGATTTCCTATGGATATGCCATCGTTACTTATGTGGGCCAGAATCTGGGAGCCGGAAAGATTGACAGGATCAGGAAAGGTGTCCGCAGCAGTATGCTGCTTTCCCTGCTAACCTCACTGATCATTTCTATTGCCATGTTTTTATTTGGAAAAAATATCCTCTCACTTTTCATCTCAGGTGAACCGCAGCAGACAAAGGAGGTACTTGCAATTGCTTTTAAATACCTTTCTATTATGGCTGCCATGCTCTGGGTGTTGTACTTCCTGTATGTGTACAGATCTGCACTGCAGGGACTGGGAGATACGTTAATGCCTATGGTAAGTGGTATGGCCGAATTTGTCATGCGTATCAGTGCTGCGCTGATTCTTCCCCATTTTATCGGGCAGGACGGTATTTTCTTTGCGGAGATTGCAGCATGGAGCGGAGCTACTGTGATTTTATGTATCAGCTATTATGTGCGGATGCATAAATATCATTAATGCAAAATATATGATACGGAAAATAAAAAAAGAGACATATGTCTTTTGATAAAAAACCAAATATAAAAAAATATACTAAAAAACACTTGAAAAAATATCCTTTTTGTACGAAAATGAAAATAAATATAGAAAAAGGGACATGTGTCCTGTTTTAAAAGTGAGACATATGTCATTGTAGAGATAACAAAGCCAATTTAAAAAAAGGAGGAAAAATAATATGAAGAAAAGAATTGCAGCTATGGTTCTTGCAGGTGCAATGGCACTTTCCCTTGTACCAGCTTACGGAGTGACAGAGGTGAAGGCTGAGGCTGGAGATATGAAGATTGCCATGGTAACTGACTCCGGTGATATTACAGACCAGAGCTTTAACCAGACCACTTACGAGGCATGTAAGGCGTGGTCCGAAGAGAATGGTTCTGAGTTCAACTATTATAAACCAGAGAGCGACTCTGATGAGGCACGTAACGCAAGTGTTGACCAGGCTGTAGCAGATGGAGCTAACGTGATCGTACTTCCGGGATATATGTTCGCAGCTACTATCGTAGAGCAGTCTGAGATGTATCCGGACGTGAAGTTTATTGCACCAGACGTAAGTGCAGGCGATATCTGTGAGAAAGGTGTTGGCGAAGGATACACCTACAATCCGGATGATTATGAAGTGACCGATTACTACAATGCAGACAATGTTTACTGCTGTACCTATCAGGAAGAGATTTCCGGATACATGGCTGGATATGCAGCTGTGAAGCTTGGATACAAGCATCTTGGATTCCTCGGCGGTATGTCTGTACCGGCTGTTACCCGTTTTGGATATGGATATGTTCAGGGCGTAGACGAAGCAGCCAAAGAGCTTGGAATCACAAGTGACGTTGAACTTGAGTATGTATGCGGCGGACAGTTCTACGGCGACGCAGACATCACAGCTTACATGGATACCTGGTACGGAAGCAAGGGTGTAGAAGTTGTATTCGCATGCGGCGGTGGAATCTACACATCTGCAGCAGAAGCAGCAGCGAAGGTTGACGGCAAGGTAATCGGTGTTGACTCTGACCAGTCCGGAATCATCGGCGAGGACATCACTGTTACATCCGCTATGAAGGGTCTTGCACCGACTGTAAAGACTGCACTTGATGCGATCAAGGATGGCAATTGGGAATCTGATTACGCTGGAAAGATCGACAACCTTGGTCTTATATCTGAGAACCCGGAAGACAACTACGTACAGCTCCCAATGGAGACAACCCAGTGGGATGACAATTTCACTGTAGATGATTACAAAGATCTTGTAAAGAAATTATACAATGGCGAGATTGAAGTAAGCAGCGACATCACAGCAATGCCAGAGACTGAGATCACAGTAAATGATTACGGCAGCATCAAATAAGACAACCAACTACTCCGCATAGTAAATGCAATTATAAATCACGGGTAGGGTTCTGACAGGAAAGCAGACTGGTCTTAACATGAAGAATGGCCATGCAGTGAGAAAAAGGGGAGTGAGCAGTGGCCACTCCCCTTTTTTACGTAAGTGCCGTCATAATAAGACTTATAGTACTGTTCACTCGAGAGGTTTTTGGTGAATGAAGTGATCAGTAACCGTTTTATTACTTGTGCTTTCTGTCTGCGACTTTGCCATGAAAAAAGGAGAAAGCGAAGATGAGTGAATATGCAATTGAAATGCTGGGAATAACCAAGCGTTTTCCCGGAATCATCGCAAATGACAATATCACACTTCAGTTAAAAAAAGGTGAGATCCACGCTCTGCTTGGCGAAAATGGAGCAGGTAAATCCACTTTGATGAGCGTTCTGTTTGGTCTGTATCAGCCGGAAGAGGGCGAGATCCACAAAGATGGAAAGAAAGTTGAAATCAAAGATCCAAACGATGCAAATGACCTGGGCATTGGAATGGTACATCAGCATTTCAAATTGATAGAATGCTTCAGTGTTCTGGATAATATTATCCTTGGCGTTGAGACCACAAAAAACGGTTTCCTTCAGAAAGAGGGCGCGCGTAAAAAGGTTATGGCCCTTTCTGAAAAATATGGTCTTTCTGTAGACCCGGATGCCATTATCGAGGATACCACAGTAGGTATGCAGCAGAGAACCGAGATCCTGAAAATGCTTTACCGTGACAACGAGATCCTGATCTTTGATGAGCCTACTGCAGTACTTACCCCGCAGGAGATTCAGGAATTGATGCAGATCATGAAGAACCTGGCAGCAGAGGGCAAAAGCATTCTGTTCATTACCCACAAGCTTGGTGAGATCATGCAGGTTGCAGACCGCTGTACCGTTCTTCGTAAGGGAAAATGCATCGGAACTGTAGACATCAGAGATACCAACCCGGAGAAGCTTTCTGCCATGATGGTTGGACGAGACGTAAACTTCGTTGTAGAGAAAGAAGAAGCAAAGCCCGGTGAAGTTGTTCTGGATATCAAGGATATGGTGGTTGCTTCCAAGCATCATAAGAATAACGCAGTCAACGGCGTTTCCCTTCAGGTTCACAGAGGTGAGATCGTCTGTATCGCCGGAATCGACGGAAATGGCCAGACCGAATTTGTTTATGGACTTTCCGGCCTGGAGCCACTGAAGAGCGGCGCTATCACTATGAATGGAAAAGACATTACTCACATGCCAATCCGTGAGCGTCTTACCTCCGGCATGAGCCATATCCCGGAAGACCGTCACAAACACGGCCTGGTACTTGATTATTCCCTGGAAGACAACATTGTCCTTCAGAGATATTTCGAACCACAGTTCACCAATAAACTGGGCTTTTTGAAACGCAAAGAGATCCGCAAATATGCCAACCGCCTGATTGAGCAGTACGATATCCGCTCCGGTCAGGGTGCCATCACCAAGGCGAGATCCATGTCTGGTGGAAACCAGCAGAAAGCAATCATTGCCCGTGAGATTGATAAGAATCCGGAGCTTTTGATCGCAGTTCAGCCTACCCGAGGACTGGATGTTGGAGCAATCGAGCATGTTCACAAACAGCTGGTACAGGCAAGGGATGCAGGGAAAGGCGTTCTTCTGATCAGTCTGGAGCTGGATGAGGTTATGAATGTATCAGACAGGATTCTGGTAATGTACGAAGGTGAAATCGTAGGAGAATTTGATCCGAAGAAAGTAACCGTAGAGGAACTTGGCCTTTACATGGCAGGATCAAAGAGAAAGGAGACGAAGAGCAATGAATAATGAATCCAAAAAGAAAGAAAGCATTCTGAGAAACAATGCGGTTCAGACCATCATTGCCTCTCTTTTATGCATTGTGATTGGTCTTCTCATCGGTTATCTGGTACTTCTTATTATCAATCCTGCAGGAGCTGCAGGTGCGATTACCGCAATTATCAAGAATTATTTTTACTATCCAAGCCAGAAGGCTATGATGAAATATATGGGAACCACACTGGTAAAGGCTTCCGCACTTCTGATGTGTTCCCTGTCCGTTCTGTTTGCTTACAAGGTTGGACTTTTTAACATTGGAGCAGCAGGACAGTATGTAGTTGGAGCCGGAGCTTCCCTGTATTTTGCATTAAAACTTGGCATGCCCTGGTATGTATGCATGATCGCAGCAATCGTGATCGCATCCCTGGTAGGCGGCATCTCCGGTGCACTGAAGGCTTACTTCAATGTAAACGAGGTTATTTCCTGTATCATGCTGAACTGGATTTCCCTGTATGTGGTGAATATGCTTCTTACCCAGGTGAAATCCGAGTCTACTCCATACACCGTAGATCTTTCCAGCGGCAATAAGAGAGCTCTTCTTCCTAACTGTGGACTGGACGAGATCTTTTCCGGAAACAAATTCGTATCCATCGGTCTTATTATTTCTGTGGTAATGGCGATCGTAGTGTGGGTACTTCTGGAAAAAACAAAATTCGGTTTTGAGCTTCGCGCAACAGGTATGAACAAAAATGCTGCAAAATACTGCGGCATGAAAGAGAAGAGAAATACCATTGTAACCATGATGATCGCTGGCGGCCTTGCAGGACTTGGCGCAGCTGTTTTCTATCTCAGCGGAATTGAGACCTGGATGGTTCAGCAGACAACCGTTCCGGGCATGGGCTTTAATGGAATCGCAGCAGCCTTCCTTGGCGGCCTTCATCCCATCGGAGCAATTTTTTCCTCTTATTTTATCCAGCACATTACAAGTGGTGGAAGTTATGTGGATAAGACCATGTATTGTGCACAGATCTCTGATCTGATCTCCGCGTTTATCATTTATCTGTGTGGATTTGTATTCTTCTTCAAACTCTGGTTAAACCGTTATCTCGACAGGAGAGATGAGAAAAAAGCTGCAAAAGGAGGAGAAAAATAATGTTATTATTGATTCAGTATACATTAATATTTGCTTCTGTATTGATTCTCGTAGCACTTGGCGGCTGTTTTTCCGAGCACAGCGGTGTTATCAACATTGGTCTTGAGGGAATTATGGTTATGGGTGCACTTGGCGGTGCCCTGATGATGAAATATCTTCCGGATTCCGCTCCGGCACCAGTTGTGATCCTTCTGGTGGTTCTGGCCAGTGTGCTTGTGGGAATGATATTTTCCCTGCTCCTTGGTGTGGCTGCCATTCATTTCAATGCAGACCAGACACTGGTTGGTACGGCCCTGAATCTTCTTGGACCGGCAGCAGCTGTTGTTATCGTAAGAGCCATCAACATGGCAGAAAATCCAGACAACGTTTCTTCCACAGTTGCTTACAAGGTGGCCAAGAAAGCGTTCCTGATAAGAATTGGAAAATTTGAATTCAGCTGGTTCATGCTTTTTGCACTGCTGATCCTCATTGCTTCTTATGTGGTACTTTATAAGACCAGATTCGGACTTCGTCTGATGGCATGTGGTGAGCATCCACAGGCAGCCGATTCAGTAGGTATCAATGTTTTTAAAATGCGTTACGCTGGCGTTTTGATCTCCGGTGCACTTGGCGGTCTTGGGGGACTGGTTTATATTACTGCCGGTGTAAGTGAGTGGAAATTTGAGAACGGAGTTGCCGGCTTTGGTTTCCTTGCCCTTGCTGTTATGATCTTCGGACAGTGGAAGCCGGTAAACATCGGACTGGCAGCTCTTCTGTTCGGCCTTTTCCGTGCGCTGTCAAACGTATACACAGGATTTGATGCGCTGGTAGCCTTGAAGCTTCCCAGCACATTATACAACATGTTCCCATATATTATTTCCCTGATCGTTCTGGTGTTTGTATCCAAGAACTCCAGGGCACCGAAGGCGGAAGGCATTCCGTACGATAAAGGACAGAGGTGACACTATGAAAAACTATTCTGAAGATGCCAGCAGGCAGTATCATATCCAGGTTGCAAAGGGGGAAGTTGGCCGCTATGTGATCATGCCGGGAGACCCGAAAAGGTGTGTGAAAATTGCCCAGTATTTTGACAACCCGGTTCTCATTGCAGACAACAGAGAATATATCACATATACAGGAACCCTGGACGGCGTGAAAGTCAGCGTGACATCCACCGGAATCGGCGGACCGTCTGCCTCCATTGCCATGGAAGAGCTTTCCCGGTGCGGCGCAGATACTTTTGTCCGCATTGGAACCTGCGGCGGTATGCAGCCTGAGGTAAAAAGCGGAGATATCGTAATTGCCACAGGTGCCATCCGTATGGAGGGAACCAGCCGGGAATATGCCCCCATAGAGTATCCGGCAGTAGCTAATCTGGACGTGACAAACGCCCTTGTGGCAGCTGCGAAAGAAAAAGGACTTTCCTGTCATACAGGTGTTGTCCAGTGCAAAGACGCTTTTTACGGACAGCATGAGCCTGAAGCAATGCCAGTTGGTTATGAGCTGCTCAACAAATGGGAGGCCTGGAAGAAAATGGGCTGTCTTGCTTCCGAGATGGAATCTGCAGCGCTTTTTATTGCAGCTGGCAAGCTTCGTGCCAGAGCTGGCTCCTGTTTCCTGGTGCTTGCAAATCAGGAAAGAGAGAAGCTGGGACTGGATAATCCGGTTGTGCATGATACAGATATGGCAATCCAGGTGGCTGTTGAAGCTGTGAGAAAGCTGATCCGGGAGGATTCGTCGAATTAAGACCGTGACATCGCAATCTGCACGCCCCACTTTGCGTTACATTTTGCCTGAATTCGGTTGCCGTAGCCCATTACGGCGCCCTCATTCGGGCGAAATCTCCCACAAATTGTGACGAACATCTTGCAGTTACTTAATATTCGATGTACTAGACAATCAAATAAAGAACAGATATGAATCCTGCCAGTAAATTGCGATACAGTAATTTCGGGCAATATAAAGAGACAACAGAAATGAGGAAAATAAATGGACGTAAAAGAGATTTTAAAACATGTGGATCATACCCTTCTTCTCCAGCCATCTACCTGGGAAGAAATCAAACAGATTTGTGACGATGCGATGGAATACGGAACTGCATCCGTATGCATTCCGCCAAGCTATGTAAAACAGGCAGCAGAATACATGAATGGAAAAATGGCAGTGTGCACGGTTATCGGTTTCCCAAATGGCTACATGACAACAGCAGCCAAGGAATTTGAAACAAAAGATGCTCTTGCAAATGGTGCTTCCGAAATCGATATGGTAATCAATATCGGCTGGCTGAAAGATCAGAAATATGACCTGATTGAGAACGAGATCCGCACCTTAAAAGCTGCATGCGGTGACAAAATCCTGAAAGTTATCATTGAAACCTGCTTCCTCACAGATGAGGAAAAAATTAAAATGTGCCAGATTGTAACAGAAGCAGGCGCAGATTATATTAAGACCTCTACCGGTTTTGGCGGTGCAGGTGCAACCTTTGCAGACATTGAGCTTTTCTCCCGACATATCGGACCAAATGTAAAAATGAAAGCAGCAGGCGGAATTTCTTCCCTGGAGGATGCAGAGAAGTTCCTTGCACTTGGTGCAGACCGACTGGGAACCAGCCGGATTATAAAGATTGTAAAGAATGAGAAAGCTACAGGATATTGATTTGTTTATTGACTGTAAAGGTGAACAGATGCTGTCCCTGGAATTGGTCAGATTATAACGACGCTCATTGAGAAGAGAGTGATGTTGTCGGAGACAATCAGAAAATGTTAATGAATAAGAAAGAGGTGTGAAAATGGAAAAAGAGATGATCAACCAGCTGATTGATACAGCAATCCACCAGCTGAAATATTCCTATACACCATATTCCAATTTTAAAGTAGGCGCAGCCCTCCTTGCAAAAAATGGGCAGGTTTACACAGGCTGCAACATTGAAAATGCCGGGTACACAGCCACAAACTGTGCGGAGCGTACCGCCTTTTTTAAGGCAGTAAGCGAAGGGGTGAAGGATTTTCAGGCTATCTGTGTTGTCGGCGGTAAGGCTGGCGTGCTCACAGAATATGCAGCTCCCTGCGGCGTGTGCCGACAGGTCATGATGGAGTTTTGCAACCCGGAAACCTTCCAGGTCATTCTGGCGGTGGACAAAGAGCATTATGATGTGTATACACTAAAAGAACTCCTGCCGTTAGGCTTCGGACCTTCTAATCTGGCATGAAAGCTGCTGACTGGAGAATAGTATTATGAAGTATGTCGGAAAATGCCGAAAACAGAGTGATCTGGCATTGAATCCGGCAGTTATAAAGCAGCATAAAGAATTGCAGGAGAAAAAATTATGACAATCGAACAATTAAAAGCACTACCCAAGGCAGAGCTTCACTGTCATCTGGACGGGTCTTTAAGCCGGGAGTTCATGGAGAGCCAGCTGGGAAGAAGGGTACAGCCGGAAGAGCTTAGCGTGTCTGATGACTGCACAAGCCTTGCAGAATACCTTGAGAAATTTTCGCTTCCGGGTCAGTGTATTATGGATGAAAAAGGGCTTGAGGCAGCTGGCTACGACGTACTTCGCACCATGAGCCAGGAAAATGTACGCTACGCAGAAATCCGTTTTGCACCTCTTCTTTCAGAGACCTCCGGAATGAACTGCCGTGCTGTGATCGAGGCAGTATTAAAAGGCCTTGAGCGGGGCAGAGCAGATTTTGGAACGGAGTTTGGTGTGATTACCTGTGCCATGCGTCATCACAGCCAGGAGGACAACAGCCGGATGATAAAAACAGCCCGTGAATATCTGGGCTATGGTGTGTGTGCAGCGGATCTGGCAGGTGCGGAAGCAGCATATCCCATGGCACAGTTTATGGAGCTTTTTCAGAACACCCGTAAGCTGGAAATGCCCTTTACCCTTCATGCAGGAGAGTGTGGAAGCGTACAGAACATTGTGGATGCTGTAAAAGCGGGAGCCGGCAGGATCGGACATGGAATCGCCATGCGAGGCCATTATAATATTCAAAAAGAGCTGGCTGACAGAGGCATTGGAATTGAAATGTGTCCTATCAGCAATCTTCAGACAAAAGCGGTAAACAGTCCGTCAGAATATCCCATCCGGGAATTTCTGAACACAGGATTGAAGGTTTCCATAAACACGGACAACCGTACAGTGAGCAACACAAGCCTTACCAAAGAGCTTCAGTTCATCCAGAACACGTATGGCATTCAGGAGGAAGAGATACGGCTGATGATGAAGAATGCAGTGGATACGGCATTTGCCACTGATGAGGTGAAAGCGAGATTGTATTCTGAACTGGGAATAAAAGGATAAAATATTGGAAACGAGGGATTTTATTTTGAAAAAATATGAAAGGATTTTCGTGATCGTTCTGGATTCTCTGGGAATCGGTGCCATGCCGGATTCAGAAAAATTCGGGGATGTGGGAGTGGATACATTCGGACATATTCTGGATAAAATGGGCTCCCTGGAAATACCAAATCTTAAGAAGCTTGGAATGTTAAATCTTCATCCGGCAGGAAATATGCAAGGTGTGGAGAAGCCGATTGGCCGTTACATGCGCGTAAGCGAAGCAAGCAATGGTAAGGATACCATGACCGGCCATTGGGAAATGATGGGAATTAAGACAGAGAAGCCGTTTAAGACTTTCACAGACACTGGCTTTCCGCCGGAGCTGATCGCGGAACTGGAGAAGCGCTGCAGCAAGCGCGTGATTGGAAACAAGAGCGCCAGCGGAACGGAGATCATTGAAGAGCTTGGGGAAGAAGAAATCAATACAGGTGCCATGATCGTGTATACTTCAGCCGACTCTGTTCTTCAGATCTGCGGAAATGAGGAAACCTTTGATCTTCAGAATTTGTACCGCTGCTGCGAGATTGCAAGAGAAATTACACTGAAGGATGAATGGCGTGTAGGCCGTGTCATCGCCAGACCATATGTTGGCAAAAAGAAAGGTGAGTTCAGGCGAACCAGTAATCGTCATGACTATGCTTTGAAGCCAACAGGTCTGACTGCATTAAATGTGTTAAAGGATAATGGGCTGGATGTGATCGGTGTAGGGAAGATCAACGATATTTTCTGCGGCGAAGGAATCACAAAGACCTATCATTCTGATAGCTCCGTACACGGCATGGAGCAGACCATCCAAATCTGCAAAGAAGACTTCAGGGGACTTTGTTTTGTGAACCTGGTTGATTTCGATGCCCTGTGGGGACACAGACGAAATGTGGAAGGCTACGGCAAAGAAATCGAGAAGTTTGACAGGAATCTGGGCGTTCTTTTGGAAGAGCTTCGGGAGGATGACCTTCTTATTCTTACCGCAGACCACGGGAATGATCCCACCTATAGCGGCACTGACCATACCAGAGAGTATGTTCCCTTCCTGGCTTATTCCAAGACTATGAAAGAGGGTGGCCCCCTTGAAAACGAGGATACTTTTTCCGTTATTGGCGCATCAGTGGCAGATAATTTTGACGTGAAAATGCCGGAAGGAACTATCGGACATTCCATTCTTGAGAAATTATGCTAAAATAGAAAAGACAGTTATTGGATAGCTGTTGCTCATTCGGGAGATTGTCTGCTTTTGCGACAGAACCCGGATAGAAACAAATGATTTGCAGCACATGGCAGAAGATGAGGAAATCATATGAAACACACTTATTTACACGATGTACTTCCATTCCTTCGTGAACTGGAACGTGAGAAACAGAAACAATTTGAGGCTTATTTTCGTACTGCACCATTATGGCTTATGGACCTGTTTCAGAGTGAGATAATGGAAGCCGGAACTACTTTTATCAGGGAAAATGAACCGGCAGATACGATTTTCTTTGTTGCCAGAGGAAGAGTAAAAGCTACAGATTACCGGATTTCCGGCATTGCCTATGATTTTATGAAGCCCATGAATCTCATTGCGCTTGGTGGTATGGAGGTGATCCTGGGACAGGATACCTACCAGACCACCCTGCAAACAGAGACAGAGTGTATTGTTACCAAGCTTCCAAGAGCGCAATATGAGAAATGGATTTATTCAGATACGGAAGCTTTTCGCATGGAGGCAAAGCTTACCTGTGCTTCCCTGTTGGAGGAAGAGCGGCGGAACCGTCTGTACCTGTTTTTGGAAGGGGCTGACAGATTAGCTGTACTTTTTTCGGAATGGTTTGAAAAATATAACAAAAATGACATTTTATGCATCGGCGAAAGCCGGCAGAATCTGGCAGATGAGACAGGCCTTTGCCTGAAAAGCATCAGCCGCGCCATCAAGAAGTTTCAGGCAGAACAGCTGATCGTGAAAAAAGGAAATCAGATCTGTATCGACAGGAAGCAGTACGAAAGGCTGAAGCGGACTGTGGATGAGAAAATCGGCAACGTATAAACGAAACACAATAATGTTATAAGCTGTCCTGGCAATAAGCCGGATAGCTGTAGATAAAGGAGAAGGTGTACATGAGCGATTTATATCAGAAATTAGAGACTTGCCTTGCAAGTGTTAGAAAAAGGACAGATTTTAAACCGGAAGTGGCGCTGATCCTGGGATCCGGCCTTGGAGATTATGCAGATGAGATCCAGATCGAAACCACCATTGACTATACAGAGATTGAGGGCTTTCCAACCTCCACAGTTGCAGGCCACAAAGGCAGATTTGTATTTGGATATGTGAAAAATGTGCCGGTTGTGATCATGCAGGGAAGAGTGCATTACTATGAAGGCTATCCAATGACGGATGTAGTTCTTCCCACCAGATTGATGGGCATGATGGGTGCGAAGAAGCTGTTTCTTACAAATGCAGCCGGTGGAGTGAATTCGAATTTTAAACCAGGTGATTTTATGATGATCACCGATCACATTACCACAGGAATCCCGAGTCCGCTGATCGGACCGAACATTGAGGAACTGGGAAGCAGATTTCCGGATATGAGTGAGGTATACAGCAGACGATTGCGAGAGGTGATCCGTGCAAGTGCAGAAAAATGCGGTATAGATCTCCAGGAAGGCGTATATGTGCAGTTTACAGGTCCTGCCTATGAAACTCCGGCTGAAGTGAGAATGGCAGCTATATGGGGCGGTGACGCAGTTGGAATGAGCACTGCATGTGAAGCAATGGCAGCCCGTCATATGGGAATTGAAGTGTGCGGAATTTCCTGTATCACCAACATGGCAGCTGGCATTTCGAAGCAGGAGCTGAACCACAAGGAGGTTCAGGAGACTGCAGACAGAGTGGCGAAATCTTTTAAAAAGCTGGTGACGGAAATCATAGCCGGTATGTAGCCGCAAGGAAGTGCGGGCTTCATAAGAGGCAGCGCAAACCAAAAGATATAACGTAACAAAGGAGAAAAGTTATAATATGGGAATTGTTGTAATCGGTGATGTTTTTATCGATGTGAAAGGTTATTCCACAGCACCATTTATTCCTGGAGGAAGAAATGCCGGTGTGATCCAGCAGATCCATGGCGGTGTAGGAAGAAATGTAGTGGAAGATATTGCCAATATAGAGTTGAAACCAACCTTTGTCAGTCTGGTAGATGACGACGCTATGGGGGATGATGTGATCCGCAAACTGGAGCGTCATAAAGTAGATACCAGATATATGCGTAAGGTAAAAAACGGCATGGGAACCTGGCTGGCTGTCTTTGACCAGGACGGAGATGTGGTGGCATCTATTTCCAAACGTCCGGACCATCGTCCGATAGAGCAGATCCTGGATGAACATGGAGATGAAATTTTCCAGGATGCGGACAGCGTTGTGATCGAGATCGATATTGACAAGGAAATTGTGAAGAAGACCTTTCACTATGCAGAGAAATACGGCAAAAAAGTATACGCTCTTGTATCGAATATGACCATTGCAATCGAAAGACGTGACTTCTTAAGGCGGACAGCCTGCTTTGTATGCAACCAGCAGGAAGCGGGCATCCTGTTTTCGGAGGATTACGGTGGCCTGAAGCCTGAAGAGATGGCCCGGTGTCTGGCAAAAAGAATCCAGTCCGCCCATATTCCAAAGATGGTGGTTACCATGGGAAGTGATGGTGCAGCTTATGCAGATCAGGAAGGAAACTGGGGCGTTTATCCAGCTATGAAGGTAGATGTGGTTGACACCACAGGCGCGGGAGATGCCTTTTTTGCAGGTGTGTGCGTAGGCCTTACCTATGGAAAAACAATGAGAGAGGCATGTGCCATTGGTACCCGTCTTTCCTCAACTGTAATTTGTACCTCAGAGAACATTTGTCCGAGATTTATGCCGGAAGAATTTGATCTTGACAGGTAGGAGAAGAATATGGAAAGTCTTATTATAGGAATTGCCGGCGGCTCCGGCTCCGGTAAATCTACTTTTACAAACAGAATTAAAAAGCGTTTTGGAGATGACGTAGTAGTCCTTTATCACGACAATTATTACCGCAGACAGGATGGAATCCCTTTTGAGCAGCGTGTGACTGTGAATTATGATCATCCGGATTCTCTGGAGACAGAGCTTCTGGTGGAGCATCTGAAGCTTCTGAGGCAGGGGAAAGCTATTGACTGTCCGGTTTACGATTATTCCCAACATAACCGTTCAGACAAGATCCTTCATATCACCCCAAGTCCGGTGATCCTTGTGGAGGGAATCCTTCTTCTGGCAGATCCCAGAGTGCGTGAGCTCCTTGATATTAAGGTCTATGTGGAAGCTGATGATGATGAGCGTATTCTTCGCCGGATTTCCCGTGATGTGGAAGAGAGGGGAAGAGATTTGAATGGAATCATTAAACAGTACTTAAACACAGTGAAACCCATGCATTACCTTTATGTAGAGCCCACTCGTTCCAAGGCTGATATTGTGATCAACAGCGGAAAGAATGACGTGGCGTTTGATCTGTTTGTTTCGAAAATCAGTATGGAATTGGAGAAACGGAAGCAGGGGTAATTACAGAAGATGTTAGCTGTAGTTTGGAAACATTGCTGTGATGATGCGGCAGAATTAGAGCCTGTTTGAAAAATCATTCCCGCAATCTGCACGCCCCACTTTGCGGTATATTTTGCCCGAATTCGGTTGCCGTAGCCCGCTACGGCGCCCTCATCCGGACAAAATCTCCCACAAATTGTGACGCACATCTTGCAGAAAGCCTTTTTCAAACACGCTCTAGCAAATGAAAGTTGCTGTTTACGAAATGGGTGAGAATTCCGGCATAAAGAATTTTTCTGCGAAATTGGTAGATGGCAACAGATAAAAAGATACAGGAGATCAGAATGTCACAGGAAAAAGAGAACAGACAGTATGAGAATGCGCAGAGTGTGCAGGAGGGGCAGCAGCCTCATAAACGCAGAGTGCGCTACAAAGGCAGATACCCGAAGAAATTTGAGGAGAAATATAAAGAACTTCAGCCGGAGAAATACCAGGATACCATTCAGCATGTAATGCAAAAAGGGAATACCCCGGCAGGCATGCATATTTCTATTATGGTAAAAGAGATTATTGATTTTCTGGAGATCAAACCAGGACAGATTGGTTTTGATGCCACACTGGGCTACGGCGGTCATACAAAGGCCATGCTTCAGTGCTTGCAGGGTCAGGGGCATATGTATGCCACTGACGTAGACCATGAGGAAGCCGCCAAGACAAAGAAGAGACTGGAAGATCTTGGCTTTGGGGAGGATATTCTGACCATTAAACTTCAGAATTTCTGTACCATTGATGAGATTGCAAAAGAAGTGGGAGGTTTTGATTTCCTTCTTGCTGATCTCGGCGTGTCCTCCATGCAGATTGATAATCCCAAGAGAGGTTTTTCCTTCAAAGCAGACGGACCTCTGGATCTGCGCCTGAATCAGGAAGCCGGGATCAGTGCGGCAGAGCGCCTGGAACATATTACCCGGGATGAGCTTGCAGGAATGCTTTATGAAAATTCAGACGAGCCATACTGTGAGGAGCTTGCCAAGGCGATCACAGATGAGATCCGCAAGGGAAACCACATGGATACTACCACAAAGCTTCGCCAGGTCATTGAGAAAACTCTGGATTTCCTTCCAGAAAAAGAGAAGAAGGAGACCATCAAAAAGACCTGCCAGCGTACTTTCCAGGCCCTTCGGATTGATGTGAACCGGGAGTTTGAGGTTCTGTATGAGTTTATGGAGAAGCTGCCGGGAGCACTGAAGCCCGGAGGAAGAGCAGCAATCCTTACGTTCCATTCAGGAGAGGATAAGCTGGTGAAGAAAGCGCTGAAGGCTGGATACAAGGAGGGAATTTATTCCGATTATTCCAGAGACGTGATCCGTCCGTCAGCCCAGGAATGTGCCCAGAATGGACGCGCACGGTCTACGAAAATGCGCTGGGCGATTAAATCGGAGTAAACGCGATAAATACGCTGCGCGAGTTTGGCTCGCCTATCGAGTAAATGAGACAAAACACGCTCTAGCGCATAAATAAAATGGGGGAGGAACCGTATCACTGCAGTTCCATCCCCCATATTTTACAATCTCTGGTTCCCACAACCATATAACTTTGATATACAGCAGGAGATGCTTCGATGACTCCCTCACTGATCTGGTGGCAGTCAAGAACGTCTCCTGTTTTTCCATCCAGAAGATAGATATGTCCTGTGCTGTTGCAGTAGAGAACCTTTCCGCTGCCATCCGGATTGTATACACATACAGGTGAAGACCAGGCATAGGCAGATTCATGTTCCCAGTTTACTTTCCCGGTATTTTTATCAATGCATGCAAGTACACCTTGTGCCTGTCCGCCGGTTCTGGCAACTGTCACATAAATGTTATCCGACAATTCTTCTTTTCCAACAGCGATGGTAGACTGTACACCGCCTGAAACACTGTCCTCGGAGGAACAGTCGTAAGAGGTCTGCCAGATGATCTCTCCTGTCTCCGCATCAATTTTCCATACAGGAACCTCTGCAGTGGTGCTGCTTCGCCAGCCCAGGCGGAAAGAGGTGCTGACATACAGGTAAAGGTGTCTGTCCTCCACAGACAAAACGGGAGTAGAGTTGGAGTCATCCAGAATATCCTGCACCCATACAAGCTGCAGGGTATTCAGATCCAGGCACATCAGATTGCCGCCGTTATCTGCAATAAAAAGATAACCGTCATAGATGGCTGCGCTGTCCTCCATGCCAAGCCAGTAGGAACCTACACTGGTACGTGTTCCGTAGTAGCGCCATTTTACCATGTGATCCGGATTGATGGACAAAGTGCCTGCTTCCGGGTCATAACTGGTATTCAGCTTGATCAAATAAAGAATTCCGTTTTCTCCTGGATAGATCAGGGTATCTGTGGCAGCATCCACAAGGGCGGAGGAATCAAAGTAGCTTAAATTTCCGCGAAGGGAAAATTCATCATTATTTCCAAAGGTATACATCACACTGCAGTCCAGAAGATTCACAACAAAGACCCTGGCAGTGCCTTCATTGCTGTCATAACCTGCGCCCACATACATAATTGGATAACCTCTGGGATCAAGTGCACCTGCTCCTTTGAAGGTGAAACCAAGGTAAAGGGGATCTCTGGTAGCCTCGCCGGTTTCCAGATCCAGGAAATACACATAGCCGTCCATGCAGGCATAGATCACTTCTACAAGATCGTCTTTTTCCTTTGCCCAGTCGTACATATTCATGGACTTCTTTACTTCTTGGGACCATTTTTCCATAAGAGGCTGTCCGGTCCAGCCGCTTCCGGACCAGGTGGCATCTCCGTAAGTAATAGAGCCGGTTTTTGCTGTCCAGAGATCCTGGATTTTTCCATTTTTGATCTGTGTATTGCCATAGGCTGCAGTGTCACGGAAATTGTTTCCGCGGAAGGTGACGATTCCATCCACATCTGTGTAGCTGATCCCGGCATCGAAGGCGTGAGTATCTGTGGAGGTATAATCCGAAGTATTGGCAAGTATCTGTCCGTCCACCTCAATGTCTGTGGTTTCTATGTATAAAGAGGGTCTGGTGGAATCTACGCATTTAGGAGAAAATTCTGCCGGTCTTGCCATTGCGGCCTTTACAGCGGCAAGAGAATTGGAGTCATCCATGTCCAGACCGCTGGCTTCCTCAACCATGGAAACTGTATTTACATTTTCCCGTATCCTTTTTACGAGGAAAACTCCTCCCAGTATAATTACTGCTGCAATGATCAGGATCCATTCTGTAAGAAGAAGTCTTCGGAAGAAATATTTTTGCTGCAGCTGCTTTTTTCGTTTCCCTACTTTTCTTTTCATATTCTGAATCCTTCCCTGTTCATTTGGCAAAAATTATACAAGGTATGACTGGGAAATTCAAGATGTTAAGAGCTGTTTTGAAAATTCAATTTTCAGATTGGGAAAAAGGGCGCAATCTTTTTTCTTGACAGTGTATGGCCTGGCTTGTTAAAATATTATTTATCGTATGAAAAGGAGGAGAAAACATGCTGAAAGTATGGATCGTAGGATCTGAAGGCCAGATTGGCGAAGCAATTAATGAAGTGCTGGATCCGTTGGAAATTGAAGTTTTGAATACAGACAAAAATGCGCTTGATATTACAGAAACAGACGAAGTTCTCCATTTTGGAGAGATCAATCGTCCGGATGTGATCATCAACTGTGCTGCGATCACAGATGTAGAACTTTGCGAGAAGCAGCCGGAGGAAGCATTTCGTGTAAACGCTTTAGGCGCCCGCAACTTAAGCCTTGTAGCAAGAAAAACAGGGGCAAAGATGGTGCAGCTTTCCACAGACGACGTTTTTGACGGTCTGGCACAGAAGCCGTACACGGAGTTTGACAATACAAACCCTAAGACTGTTTACGGAAAATCCAAGTGCGCTGGGGAGAATTATGTGAAGGAGTTTACCCACAAGCACTTTATCATCCGAAGCAACTGGGTCTTCGGAAAGGGAAATAACTTTGTAAACCGTGTTCTGGAGGCTGCAGATCAGGGCAGAGCTCTTGCTGTAGCTGAGGATCAGTATGGTTCCCCTACAAGTGCCAAAGATCTGGCAAGAATTATCCTGCATCTGATCCGTACCAATGAGTACGGAACCTATCATGCAACCTGTCAGGGCGTTTGCAATCGTTATGAATTTGCAAAGGAGATTCTTCGCCTTGCAGGCAAAGAGGAGCAGCTGAATCCGGTACCTACCCCGCAGTCTGATCTTTCTTCTGCCAGACCTGCATATGCAGTTCTGGATAATTTCATCCTTCGCATTATCGATGTATATGAGATGCCTGGCTGGAAGGATTCTCTGGAAGAATTTATGAAAGAAAAACGGGAGGGCTAAGATGAGCGCGAAGAAAGAAAAGAATGTAAAAGAGAAAAAGAAGATCAGCTTAACCAGTATGATCTTTATTGCGCTGATCGCCGGAGCAATCACAGGAATGGTTCTCCATTACCTGGTGCCGGATAGCAGTGTGAAAAATGATGTGATCGTTGAGGGAGTGCTGTACGTTCTTGGGCAGGGATTTATCCGCCTTATGAAAATGCTGGTAGTACCTCTTGTTTTCTGCTCACTGGTATGTGGAAGTATGGCTATTGGTGATACTAAGAAGCTGGGAAATGTAGGTGGAAAAACACTTGCATTTTATCTGGTCACAACAGCGGTGGCAGTTGCAGTTGCCCTTGGAATCGGAACTCTTTTGAGACCGGGAATTGGTCTTGATATGAGTAAGATCCAGGTAAATGCTTCCGATATTGAGACTATGGAGTCCACCTCTCTGGTTCAGACTATTCTCAATATCATTCCGGATAACCCCATCAAGTCCCTGGCAAGTGGGGAAATGCTTCAGATTATAGTGTTTGCTTTGATCATTGGTGTGATCCTGGCAAAGCTTGGGGAGCGTGCGGAGACCGTTTCCAATTTTATCAGCCAGTTTAATGATATTATGATGGAAATGACTATGATGGTTATGAGTCTGGCTCCCATTGGTGTATTCAGTCTGATCGCAAGAACCTTTGCAACCATTGGTTTCAGCGCATTTGTGCCTCTGGCAAAATATATGATCGCAGTTCTGATCGCTCTGGCAATCCAGTGTTTTGGTGTATACCAGATTTTGCTGAAGCTGTTCACAGGCCTGAATCCGGTGAAGTTTATCAGAAAGTTTTTCCCGGTTATGGCCTTTGCCTTTTCCACTGCAACCTCCAATGCGACTATTCCGCTTTCTATTGATACGCTGTACAAGAAGATGGGTGTTTCCAAGAAGATTTCTTCTTTTACCATACCTCTTGGTGCGACTATCAATATGGATGGTACTTCCATTATGCAGGGAGTTGCGGTTATGTTCGCTGCCCAGGCTTTTGGAATCCAGCTGACTCCTATGGATTATATTACAGTAATCGGAACAGCCACACTGGCTTCCATTGGTACCGCAGGTATTCCAAGTGTTGGACTTGTTACTTTGACTATGGTATTTAATTCTGTTGGTCTTCCGGTTGAGGCAATCGGTATTATCATGGGTATTGACCGTATTCTGGATATGGCAAGAACAGCGGTTAATATTACCGGTGATGCTGTTTGTACGACCATTGTGGCTTGCCAGAATGGGGCTGTGGATAAAGAAGTGTTTAATAAAGCTGAATAAAAATATTGGCGTGTGTATGTGAGTTTAGACTCAGGTATGCACGTCTTTTTTTGTGTGGCGAAGGCGGACGCCTGGGAGGGGCAGTGTGTTGCGGACAACGTCAAAAAACGGGATTTTACTCCGTCGTCGATTGCAGGTTCCATAAACAAACTCGCCCATGCTGGGCTCAGACAGTGTTTATGGAACCTGCGCTATACTCATAAAATCCCGTTTTTTGACTAACTGTCCGCAACACACTGCCCATCCCAGGCTGATTGTTCAAAGTAACTATGAATTAAGTGGAAATAAACAGCATATAACACTTGACAACAGTATAATACTGTTATATGCTGTTTACATAAGGAGGAGTCACATGAAGATCATAATTAATCACTCGTCGATGCAGCCAATTTATGAGCAGATCACAGATCAGATCAAGGCGATGATCATTGACGGGACGTTAAAGGAAGAGGAAATGCTTCCCTCTGTGAGAACTTTGGCGAAGGAGCTGAAGATTAGTGCTCTTACGGTAAAGAAGGCGTATGACTTTCTGGAGGAAGAGGGGTTCGTGGTTACGGTGCATGGGAAAGGAAGCTTTATCGCTAAGAATAACCAGGGGCTTCTTATGGAAGAGCGGAAGCGGGAGATTGAGACAGAACTGGAGGAAGTGATCCGGAAAGCGCGGGTCAGCGGATTGTCTGAGGAAGAGATCCGGGAACTGTTTGAGCTTATTATGGAGGAGTAGATATGCTACTGAGTTTGAAGAATTTGCAGAAGAATTATCCTGGATTTTCCCTGGATGTAAGTATGGAAATAGAAGAAGGACAGATCACCGGTCTGATCGGAGCCAATGGAGCAGGGAAGTCTACTACCTTTAAGGTTATTCTGGGCCTGGTTCATTCTGATGCAGGAGAGATTCGTCTGTTTAATAAGGATATGGAGCAGATTTCCCAAAAAGAGAAAGCGGATATAGGCGCGACACTTTCTGACAGCGGTTTTTCCAATTGTCTGACCGTGAAACAGATTGTGCATATTCTGACAGAGACTTATGAGAAATTTGACCGGGAGATGTTTGAGAAGCGGTGCAGCCTGTTTTCCATCCCCATGGATAAGAAGCTAAAAGAGTTTTCCACAGGAATGAAAGCAAAGTTAAAAGTGCTGACAGCCACCAGCTTTGATGCCAGGCTTCTTGTTCTGGATGAGCCTACAGCCGGTCTGGACGTGATTGCCAGGGACAGCATTCTGGAACTCCTTCGGGAATATATGGAGACGGAAGGAAGAAGTATTCTGATCAGCTCCCACATTTCCTCAGATCTGGAGAGCCTGTGTGATGATATCTATATGATTGATAAGGGCCGGATCGTGCTTCATGAGAATACAGATGTGCTGCTGGATGAATATGGTCTTATCAAGGCTGACGAGAAGCAATATGAATTGCTTGATAAGCAGCATATTCTCAAGGTGAAGAAGGAGCAGTACGGTTACAGCTGTCTCACAGATGAGCGTGCATTTTATGCGGAGAACTACCCGCAGCTTGCAATAGAACGTGGGTCTGTGGACAAGGTTATTACCATGATGATCAAGGGGGAAGTATTATGAAAGGTATGTTTGTAAAAGACATGGAAATTATGAGGGGAAACATGAAAGCGTTCATTGGCGTATATATTATAGCCATTTTCTGTTTCCTTAGTACTTCCGCAGGTCCTTCTTTTCTAATCAGTTATGTGTCTGTTCTGGCTGCTGTTATGGCACTGAATACCATAGCAAGTGATGATATGGATAATGGTATGCCTTATATTTTTACTTTTCCTATCAGCAGGAAAGAATATGTGAAGGAGAAGTATCTGCTGGGTGCAGGGATGGTCACGGTATTGTGGGCTGTTGCTGTTGCAATTGCAATTGGCGTAAATGCTTCCGGATATCATATGGTGTCTTGGGAAGAACTGATCGCTTCTGCAGCTGCCGGTCTTTTTCTTGCTGTTTTTGCAAATGCGGTTGTGTTTCCGGTACAGTTGAAATATGGAAGCTCTACAGGAAGGCTGGTGCTGCTTATTCTTGTATTTGGCATCATGGCTGTAGGATGGATTGGCGTAGAACTATGCCAGAAAATGAAAGTGGATTTTTCAAGTCTGAAAAATCTGGGCCTGCGCATTTGGAACCTTGGAATCCCAGTCTGTCTGGCGATGCTGTTTGTTCTTATGTTGCTAATGCTTCTGATTTCCTGTACAATATCCATAAAGATTATGGAGAAAAAGGAGTACTGATCCGGAAATGAAGAAGAATCAGATTTTTATAAAATGCGGAACTGAATATAAGGAGATGACGAAAGAACTGCTGGAGGCGTGTGATCTGGCAGGAGAGATAGAGAAGAAGTTTGAAACAAAGAGCAGTCTTATTGACAACTCTGAAGCAGAAGTGGACTGTTTTTATTCTTCGGATTCTGTGGAAAAACAGAATTCAGAATTTGGTTTGTACAATATGCGGATCGGCATCAAGCCAAACCTGGTCGCCCCCATGGAAGCCTACTGGGGCGGCACCACTCACCCAGAGGTAGTCGCCGGAATCGTAGAATATCTTCAGGAAAAAGGGTTTTCCAATCTGGTGATCATGGAAGGTTCCTGGGTAGGAGATAAGACCTCCGAATCCTACGAAGTCTGTGGTTTCAAGTCCCTCTGTGAAAAATATAACGTTCCGTTCCTTGACATGCAAAAGGAAAAGGGTGTGCCTGTACAATGTAGCGATATGACCTTAAACATCTGCAAAAGTGTCCTTGACCTGGACTTCCTTATTAATGTTCCGGTACTAAAAGGTCACTGTCAGACCAAAATCACCTGTGCATTGAAGAACATGAAAGGTCTTCTTCCTAATTCTGAGAAGCGCCGTTTCCACGCATTAGGTCTTCATGACCCCATTGCCCACCTGGGCCTTGCTATCCACCAGGATTTCATCGTGGTAGACAACATTTGCGGCGATCTGGATTTCGAAGATGGCGGCAACCCCGTAGAGATGAACCGCGTTCTGGCAGCTGTGGATCCGGTTCTTATGGATGCCTACGTTTGCGACATGATGTACTACCAGGTAGAAGAGGTTCCCTACATCACAAAGGCTGCCACCCTTGGTGTTGGCTGCGCCGACATCCGCCAGGCAGAAATCCACGCCCTCGACGGTAACCCCGGTGCCCCCATTCCCAAGTCACGGAAAGTGGTAGAGCTTGCCGACGCTGTAGAAGAAGTAGAATCCTGCAGCGCCTGTTACGGCAACCTGATTCCTGCCCTTGACCGCCTGAAGCAAGAAGGTCTCCTTTCAAACCTGACCACCCGAATCTCCATCGGTCAAGGTTACCGAAACCAGGAAGGCACCCTGGGAATCGGCCACTGCACCCGCCACTTCACCCACCACCTGGAAGGATGTCCGCCAACTGAAGAAGAGATTTATGAGTTCCTGAAAATTTATTTAATTGGTTGAAAGTTATTCAAGGCGGACGCATTCGGACAATGGTGATTGCTCACTCGCCGGCGCAACGCTCCAGCGAACTAACTGCTAACTGC